>JAYTTA010000207.1:0-7146 GCA_043745345.1 Acetobacteraceae bacterium
ACATCGACGGCGCGCTGAAGGCGTTCGACGCGGCCGTGATCGGGCATGACCGGCGCGATCGGGCACGAGCCGGCCTGCTCGCAACCGACCTGCGCCTAGCCACGCAACGGATCGACGCTAAGCATGCAACTGTTCAGCTGGACGCCGGACTGTTTACCTGGCGCGGCGACGATGTCGAGTTCGCGACTCGGCTGCGTCTTGCAGGGCTGCGAGCCGAAGGCGGCAACCCCCGATCGGCGTTGAGCCAGCTGCGTGAGGCCGAAGGTTTGTTTCCGGAACGCAAGATCGAGGTGCGTGCCAGGCTGCACGAGGTGTTCGAGGCGGCGCTGCAGCAACCGCCTGGCCCTGAGCTGGCACCTTTGGAGTTCGTCGCCCTGTTGGATGAAAATGCCGACCTGCTGGCGGAAAGCCCTCCGGATGCTAGCCTTCAGGCTAGGATGGCGGATCGGCTGCTATCCCTCGATCTACCAAGACGGGCCGGACCGCTGCTGGAGAAACTGATAGGGGGCACCTCCCAGGAGGCTCCGCGCGCCGCCTTCGGTGCCACCCTGGCCAGGATGCGCCTGCAGGAGGGCGATGGCGCCGGCGCCATCGCGGCCCTGCAGGCATCGTCCGCCGGCGTGCTGCCGGAAGCGCTGTCGACACACCGCAGGCTACTGTTCGCCGAGGCCAGCCAGCGTCTCGGCGACACCAAGAGAGCCCTTGCCGCATTGGCCGACCTCGACACGCCGGCCGCCAACGAAGCCCGGGCGGCGCTTTACGAGCAGACACGCGACTGGCCTGCGGCGACTGCCGCGCTGGCGGTTATCGCTGACGATGCCATGACGGGTGTCTCGATGCCCAACGAAATGCAGGCCCGCACGCTGGTTCGCCTGGCGATCGCGGCGGCCCAGGCCAGCGATGAGGCCGTGATGATCCGTCTGCGCGCCAATCCGCTGGCACGCACGGGGCAGGGCCAAGCAGCCGATCTTTTCCGGCTGCTGACAGCGCAGCCGGTGACGGGAGCGGCCGACCTGAAGCGCTCCCGTCAGGAGATCGCGATGGCGAAAACATTGCCCGCCGGCCTCAGGATGTTGGAACACCGGGTGGTGGTGCCCTAAGCCACACTGCAACGTGCGATGGACGCGATGCGGCCATGTTGCGTGCGGCCCCGATTTCGCTTGCGTAGTCGATGTTATTTCATCATTTTCCGCGACCTTGGCCCCAGGGGGCGCTCGCATCCGGCGGGCTGCCCAACAGGCCGTCTACTGGTAGGGGGTACGCGATGAACGCACTCAGCCCACTGGGGATGGTCTCGGATCTTCCGAGCGAAAACCAGACATCGTCCGATCGTGCAGCCGTAATGGAAGCGCAAAAAGACTACTTCGTTGAACGTGACGGTGTGAAATTCGCCGGGATGCATCTGCTGGTCGATCTGTGGGGGGCGAGCAACCTCGCGGATCCCGAGCTGATCGACCGGTCGCTGCGGGCGGCTGCGATTGCGGCCGGGGCGACGATCCTGCACAGCCACTTCCACCATTTCTCACCGAATGGCGGCGTGTCCGGCGTGGTCGTGCTCGCAGAAAGCCATATCTCCATCCACACTTGGCCGGAGCGCGACTTTGCCGCCGTCGACATCTTCATGTGCGGCGAATGCGATCCATACCTGTCGATCCCCGTGCTGCGGGCGGCCTTCAAACCGAGCACGGTCAATGTCGACGAACAGCGGCGCGGCCTAGTCACTTAACCAAAACGTGTCTTACGCGATTCGAAGCCTGGGCATATCCGCGCCCAGGCTTTGAACGTGTGGCGTCCAAGCGCCGGTTGGAGCTTAATCGATGGCGACCGATGGCTGGATCAATGAGACCTTGTACCCGGATTGGGGGCAGCGTTTCCGCGTCAGGCGGGAACTCGCGCGCGTGAGCAGCGAATTCCAGGACATCGTTGTGTTTGAAAGTTTCTCGCACGGACGTGTGATGGTGCTGGACGGCGTCATCCAGATCACCGAGGCGGACGAGTTTGTCTATCAGGAAATGCTGGTCCATGTGCCGCTGCTGGCCCACGGCGCGGTTCGGAACGTGCTGATCATCGGTGCCGGCGACGGCGGCGTGCTGGCGCGGGTGCTTCAGCACCGCAGCGTGGAACACGCGGTGATGGTCGAGATCGATGGCGAGGTAATCCGGCTTTCAAAACAATTCTTGGGCTCCATTTCCGGCGCAGCCTGGTCCGATCCGCGGGCCGAGGTAATTATCGGCGACGGCATCGATCACGTCCGCCGCGCGGCAGCCGCAAGCGTCGATGCGATCATCGTCGACAGCACCGATCCGGTCGGCGTCGGCGAGGTTCTGTTCACCGAGGAGTTCTACGAGAATTGCGCCCGCATCCTGACGCCGCGCGGCGTAGTGGTGAATCAATGCGGTGTGCCGTCGATGCAGGCTGAGGAACTGCGCGACAGCGCGCGCCGCCGTCGCAAATTCTTTGTTGGCGCCACCGTCTATGTCGCCGCGGTGCCGACCTATGTCGGCGGGCTGATGGCGTTGGGTTGGGCGGCAAAGGACGCGACGCTCGCCGAAATTCCAGCGGCAACGATCCGCGGCCGCGCGGAAGCTGCCGGCATTCTCGGCACCACCCAGTATTGGACGCCAGAGATACATGCCGGCGCGTTCAACCTGCCGCCCTACATATCGCGGCAGCTGGTTGGCTGAGCCGCCGCCCTCATCCGGGCGAAAAACTCTGCACTAGGCTGCCGCAAACCAGCCGCCAGCCGTCAACCAGAACAAAGAAAATCAGCTTGAACGGCAGCGACACGGCACTCGGCGGCAGCATCATCATGCCGAGGCTCATCAGCACCGAGGACACCACCATGTCGATCACCAGAAATGGCAGGTAAAGCAGGAAACCCATCTCAAACGCCCGGCGCAGCTCCCCGATCACGAACGCCGGCACGACGACGCGCCAAGGCGCCAGATCGTTGGCGGCGGGCGGCGCCATGTGCCCGATGTCCAGGAATAACTGCAGGTCGGCCGGCCGCAGATTGGCGGTCATGAACTGGCGAAACGGCTCGGCCGCGTGCTGCAGCCCCTCGATCTCGCCGATGCGGCCCTCGCTCATCGGCAGCAGCCCCGTGGTCCAGGCCTGATCCATCACCGGCTGCATGACGAAGAAGGTGAGGAACAGCGCCAAGCCTATGAGCACCATGTTGGGCGGCGCGCCCTGGGTGCCGATGGCGCTGCGCAGAAGCGACAGCACAATGACAATGCGGGTGAAGGCGGTCATCATCACCA
This sequence comes from Acetobacteraceae bacterium, assembly GCA_043745345.1. Classification (GTDB taxonomy): domain Bacteria; phylum Pseudomonadota; class Alphaproteobacteria; order Acetobacterales; family Acetobacteraceae; genus PALSA-911. The sequence continues at coordinate 3,264 of JAYTTA010000207.1, forward strand.
GCAGACTCGGCGCTAACGACAGCACGGTGACGAGCGCGGTGATCTGTACTAGACGGGCGGTGGCTCCGACCTCGCCGGCGGTGCCAAGGTCAATGTTGACCGATTGCGCTAGCGCCGGCCAGGCCACGAAAATTCCAGTCAGCCCCGCCAGACCATAGACGATCATCCGGCAGCGCGTCATGCCGGTGGTCTCAAGTCTGAAAGCCATCCGAGATCCAGATCCTGGGCGCTGCCGGTCAGCACCAGCACCTCCTGCCCGTCACAGCTCATCAGCAACAGTTGCCGGTTGGCATCGACGGGCAGACGCTCCACGATCCGAAGGCGGCCGCCGGAAGGTACCCTGGCGTTCAGGCGGTTGAGGCCGAACCCGCGCGCGAGGCGGCCGGTGAGCCAGATCAGGCCGAGCACAAGGACCAGCGCCGGGAGAGCGAAAGTCAACGAGTTGGATGGGAAATTCATACGCGGCCTTTCGCCGAGGGTCGTGGGGCTGTCAGTCGTAGTCGGGCGGCTGATGGCGGGCCATGCCGGCGGCGAGATTCTCCAGCTGCTGGCGAAGCGCGATCAAAGACAGCCGTATGTCCTGCCCTGAAGGCGGCTCAAGATCCAGCGACTGGGCGCATAGCAGCCCGACCTGGCGATCGAGCCCGGCGAGCTCAACGGGGCGGCCGGCCTGCACCAGCGCGCCCGCTAGCCGAAGTATCCGGTCGAGGGCACCAGCCATCGACTGCAGCGCCGCCACGCGCTGACAGGTGGGTGAGGGAAGGGCGGCGAGCCGGTAGCCTGCATGCATAAGTGCAGTCTGCGCCTGGTCTTATTACCGAAACGTTTTCAGCCGGGGCGTTGCCGCCGGACCGTTAACCCCTCGTTGAAACGAATGCGGCATGATCAGGCGACCATGTGAGAACGAGCATGCAAGGACGGGTCACGCAATGAAGATCGCCGTACTCGAAATGGCGGAGAAGCGGCTAGCCTGGGCGGACAGGCGCCAGCAGGTGCTGGCGCAGAATATCGCCAACGCCAACACGCCGAAATTCCAGTCTCGCGACGTGTTGCCGTTTGCCGCGATCATCGCCCGGCACGGCGATGTCGAGATGTTACAGACGCAGCCCAACCACCTGGCGCCGCCCGCCGGTGCGGGCGCCGGCATGGCGCCGATCGCAAGGCCGCGGGAGCGTGCACCTGACGGCAACGCCGTGTCACTCGACGAGGAACTGACCAAAGTCGCCGACACCGAAACCGCGCAGGAGCTGGTGACCGGCGTTTACAAGAAATATCTTGGACTTTTCCGCATGGCGCTGGGCCGCAGCTGAAACCAGCTTTTCAAGGATTTCGCCAGTATGGATTTGACCAAGGCGCTGTCGATCTCGGCCCACGGCATGGAGGTGCAGGCAACGCGGCTGCGCGTGATCGCCGAGAACCTCGCCAACCAGGACAGCATTGGCTCGACCAAGGGCGCCGAGCCGTACCGGCGCAAGACCGTCACCTTTGAGAACCGGATGGACCGGGCGCTCGGCAACGCCACCGTTGGCGTCAAGGAGATCGGCCGCGACAAGGGTGCGCTGCCGCTTCGCTACGATCCGGCCAACCCGGCTGCGAACGCTGAGGGCTACGTCAAGCTGCCCAACGTCAACAGCTTCACCGAGGTCATGGACATGCGGGAGGCGCAGCGTTCCTACAGCGCAAACCTGTCGGTGATGGAGGTCAGCCGCGGCATGCTGACCCGCACCATCGAGATGCTGAAATGACCACGTTGCCGATCGCCTCGACCCCGGCCATCGCCACTCTCACAGTTCGCCCATCGGTCGCCGCAGACGCCTACGGGCGGGTTGAGCGCGGCGACTCAGCAGGCGGTCCAGGCGATTTTAGCGCCGTCATGCAGCGCGCCATGCAGGCCGTGACGGATGCCGGCCACAGTGCGGACGCCAAGTCGATAGAGGCGATATCAGGCGGTGGCGACTTGACCGAGATGGTCACGGCGGTTTCAAAAGCGGAGCTGGCAATGCAGTCCGCGACCGCGATCCGCGACCGGATGGTGCAGGCCTATCAGGATATCATGCACATGCCGATCTAGTTCCTTTTAATCCTTTCAGCACCTTGCAAAAAGCGGATTGACCATGACCGCAAACCCTCGATGACGATCTTGCAATGACCCTTGGCCTGCAATGACCAGCGGCGACTTGTCGACGACGATGCGTGAGGCGATGATCGTGATGCTGAAGCTGGGTGGCCCCTTGTTACTGGTCGCGCTTGTCGTCGGCCTGATCGTGTCGCTGGTGCAGGCGATCACTCAAATCAACGAGGCGACCTTGGCATTCGTGCCCAAGGCGATGGCGCTGGGCCTGATGCTGGTGCTGCTCGGCCCGTTCATGCTGGCGACCCTGACCGACTACATGCATCTGCTGTTCGACCGGCTGGTCGCTGTTGGTGGCTCGTGACGCCCGGAATCGTAACGCCGGGACTCCTGACATTGGGGGATGCCGCGTTTCTCGCGGCGCTGCCGGAATGGGCCTTCGCCTTCGTGCTCGTGCTGGCCCGCATCGGCTGCGCGGTGATGCTGATGCCGGGGCTGGGCGAGGCCGAGATGCCGGCGATGGTCCGCGCCGGTCTGGTGCTAGCGATCACTCTACTGCTGCTGCCGGGGGTGCACGCGCTGATGCCGGCGCCGCCGGACGGGTTCGCGCCGATTGCCGGCATGGTGGCGGCGGAGGTAGCGGCCGGGCTGTGGTTCGGCTGGCTGGCCAGGCTGATTGTTCAGGCGTTGCCGGTCGCCGGACAATTCATCTCCTATTTGCTTGGGCTTTCAAACGTACTGCAGCAGGATGCGGAATTCGGCTCCCAGGCGACGGCGCTTGGCCGACTGCTGTCGCTCGCCGCTCCGGTCGTGGTGCTGGCATCCGGCCTGTACGTGCCCGTGCTGGCGGCGCTCGACGGCAGCTACCAGCTGATCGCACCGGGCACGCTGCTGCCGGTCGGCGATGCCGCCCAGACCGGGATTGGCGCAGTGGCGGCCTCGTTCGCGCTGGCGTTGCAACTAGCGGCGCCGTTCGTGCTGGCCAGCGTCGTCTGGCAGGTGGCGACCGGGCTGATGGCGCGGCTGGTGCCCCGCCTGCAGATCTATTTCGTCGCCATGCCGGCACAGATCCTCGGTGGCCTGGCGCTGCTGTCGGTGCTGATCCCAGTGCTGCTTTCGACCTGGCAGGCGGCGGTGCGGTCGGCCTATGCGCTGCTTCCCGGCGTCTTGTAAACCGGGATGGCTGGCGACGGCGACAAGACCCACGCGGCGACGCCCCACAGGCTGCAGAAGGCGCGCGAGGATGGCAACCTCCCGTTGTCGCGTGAGGCTGCGATCTTCGCGGGTCTGGTCGGCGGCGCACTGATCCTGAACCAGACCGCTCCCGCGGGCGCCGAAAACCTGCTAGCCCGGCTCAGCTACGGGCTCGGCCATCTCGGCGGCACGACCGGGAGCCAGCCGGCCGAGGTGTTGCCTGCGATCCGGCTCGCCGGCCTTGCCGGAGTAGCTATGGCGGCGCCGTTCCTGACCGTCTCGCTGCTCGCCGGCGTAATGCCGGTGCTGCTCCAAACCGGGTTCCTGTTCAACGCCGCGGCGTTGCGTCCGGATATCGGCCGACTCAATCCGGCGGCGGGACTGAAGCGGCTATTCGGCGTCGACAGCCTGATCGAGGCCGCGAAATCGCTGCTCAAGATCGGCGCGATCGTGGCGGCGATCTGGATGGTGCTGTCGGGCGATCTCAGGATGCTTTCGATGTTGCCGCTGCATGGCGTCTCGAATCTTGTGTCGCGCCTTGGCCATGAGATCATGCGCGTGCTGCTGGCGATAATCGCGGTGCAGGCGGCGATCGCCGGATTTGACCTGTTCTGGGTG
>JAYTTA010000208.1:0-1958 GCA_043745345.1 Acetobacteraceae bacterium
TGCCTGCGCTGGGCGATCTTCTCGCCGTTCGGTTTTTCGCTGCGTGCGACCCGCGACCACCGCGCCCGGGCCGAGGCGATCGGGCTGCCCGTCGCCAGCCTGCGCCTGGTCGCCTTCGCGGTTTCAGGCGCCGCCGCAGGGCTCGCCGGCGGTATTTTCGCCTACGCCAAGGGCAGCGTTTTCCCAACCTACGCCAACGTCGGAAAATCGGTCGAGGCGCTGCTGATGGTGCTGCTCGGCGGCGTCGAGACGGTCGCTGGGCCAGTATTCGGCGGGCTAGCCTATACCGGGCTGTTCGACGCGCTGCTGCTGACCACGGTGCACTGGCAGGCCGTCCTCGGCGCCACGATCCTGATTGTCATCCTGCTGTTCCCGAACGGCATCGCCGGCGCGACAAGCAGGTTGTCCCGACAGTGAGCCTGCTCCAGGTCCCCGGCCTGCTCCAGGTAATTGGTCTGCGAAAGGCGTTCGATGGGCTGGTGGCCGTCGCCGGCGTTTCGTTCCAGCTCGACCCCGGCGAGATCCTGGCGCTGATCGGCCCCAACGGCGCCGGCAAGTCCACCCTGTTCAACCTGCTGTCCGGCCAGCTTCCGCCTGACGCGGGCGAGGTGCGGTTCGGCGGCAACGACATCACCGGCCTGCCACCGGCCAGGATCGCCCGGCTTGGCATCGGCCGCACCTTCCAGGCTTCCGGGGTATTCGGCTCCATGACCGTGCGTGAGAACGTCCAGACCGCGGCGATCGCCGGCCATGGCCAGATGTTCAGGCTGGATCGCCCTGTGTCCGACCTTCATCGCGCGGCGGCCGACACGCTGCTGTCCCAGCTCGACATGACGGCGCTCGCCGATCGTGCCGCCGGCGCGCTGGCCTACGGTGACGCCAAGCGGCTCGACCTCGCGCTGGCGCTCGTCAACGATCCGTCGCTGCTGCTGATGGACGAACCCACCGCCGGCATGGGTTCCGCCGAGCGCGCCGCGCTGATGGCGCGCATTACCGGCATCTCGCGTGCGCGCAACATGGCGGTGCTGTTCACCGAGCACGACATGGCGGCGGTATTCGCGACCGCTGGGCGGGTGCTGGTGCTCGATCGCGGCGCGCTGATCGCCGATGCTGCGCCGGATGCGGTCCGCGCCGATCCTCGCGTCAGGGCTGTGTATCTCGGCGAGGATGTATAGGTTGGGATAAACCATCTGGGAAACCGCCATGCAACACGCCAGGCAGCACAGCGTCCATGTCAACGGTGTTGATCTGCATCTGATCGAGCAGGGCACCGGCCCGCTGGTGATGCTGTGCCACGGCTGGCCGGAGCTTGCTTTTTCGTGGCGCCACCAGATCCCGGCTTTGGCCGCGGCCGGCTACCGCTGCGTGGCACCCGACATGCGCGGCTTCGGACGAAGCGACGCGCCGGCCGACGCCGGCGCCTACACCCTGCTCCATACCGTCGGCGACATGGTGGCGCTGGTAGCGGCGTTGGGCGAGACCCAGGCGGTGATCGTCGGCCACGACTGGGGCGCGCCGGTCGCCTGGACCGCGGCGATGCTGCGGCCCGACATCTTTCGCGCCGTGACGGCAATGAGCGTGCCGTACCGCGCCCGCGGCCCGGTGGCGCCCATGGCCGGCCTGCGTGCGATGGGGATCGAGACCTTCTACTGGCAGTATTTCCAGACGCCCGGCGTGGCGGAGGCCGAACTGGAAAAAGACGTCGCCGCCTCGATGCGGCGCATCCTTTTTTCCGGTTCCGGCGATGCGCCGCCTGGCCGGACGCTTGAATTACTGCTGCCAAAGGGCGGCGGATTCCTCGACCTGACGCTGGACCCTGAAACCCTCCCGGCCTGGCTGACCGTGGACGACCTTGAAACCATGACCAACGAATACCGCCGTTCCGGCTTTCGCGGCGGATTGAACTACTACCGCAACCTCGATCGCAACTGGGAGCTGCTGGCGCCATGGCAGGGAGC
>JAYTTA010000209.1:0-1949 GCA_043745345.1 Acetobacteraceae bacterium
CGGCTGCCGACCGAGCAAATGCGCGGCCTCGCCGATATTTCCGAGACATACGGCTCCGGGACCATCCGGCTGACCGTGTGGCAGAACTTGCTGATCTCCGACATTCCCGATGCCTGCATCCCCGACGCGCTGACGGCGATTGAGGCGCTTGGGCTCGGCACCGCGGCGAGCCATGTCCGCGGCGGCCTGATCGCCTGCACCGGCAATGCCGGCTGCAAGTTCGCCGCCTCCAACACCAAGGCCCATGCGTCCGCGATCGGCGACTACCTGGACGCGCGCCTGGCGGTCAGCCACCCGATCAACATCCACCTGACCGGCTGCCACAACTCCTGCGCCCAGCACTACGTCGCCGATATCGGGCTGCTCGGCGCCAAGGTCGAAGTCGGCGAAGACATGGTCGAAGGTTACGACCTCCATGTCGGCGGCGGCGCCGGGCCGGAGCAGAAGATCGGCCGGCTGATCCGCGAGAAGATTATTTTCTCCGATATTCCGCCGATGCTCCTCAACCTGCTCACCGCCTGGAACGAACGCCACATCGACGTGAATGAAACCTTCCAGCAGTTCACGTCACGCTTCGACGACGACGCGCTGCTTCAGATATGTCTGTCGGGCGTGCTGACGCCGGCGGAGGCGTGAGATGAACGCGTTAAACCCGCCCACGCCGCTGATCCCCGAGACCGCGCCGTTCAGCCCGCAGCAGCGCTCCTGGCTGAACGGCTTCCTCGCCGGCATTTACGGCGGCGCCACCGCCAACCAGTCGCTCGCCGCCCCGATGGTCGAGGAGGAAGACCTCCCCTGGCACGATCCGGCGATGGAGATGCCCGAGCGGCTGAAACTCTCCGCCGGGAAACCGCTGCCGCGCCGGCTGATGTCGGCCATGGCGCAGCTTGATTGCGGCCAGTGTGGTTACCTCTGCCAGACCTACGCCGAGGCCCTCGCCGAGGGGCGCGAGACCTCGACCTCGCTTTGCGTCCCGGGCGAGAAGCCGACCGCGCGCATGCTGAAGCAGATCCTCATCGAAACCCCGGCGGTGGCCGCGACCGCGCCACCGCAGGCGGCCGAATTGCCGGCCAAGCCGGAGCTGCGCGACATACGGGTGCTCGAATCACGCCGCCTGACCGGCGCCGGCTCGGCCAAGGACGTTCGCCACATCGTCATCGACCTCGACGGCAGCGGCCTCACTTACGAACCCGGCGACAGCCTGGGCCTGATGACCCCGAACGATCCGGTCCTGGTGCAGCAAGTGATCGCGGCGTTGCACGCCAGCGGCGAGGAGCCGGTGGTCTGCCCCGACGGCGAGGCCCGTATTTTGCGTGAGGGCCTGCTGGCGCATTTCGACATTGCGCGCCCGCTCGACCGCACAATGAACCTGCTGGCGATGAGCGCCACCCACGCCCCCCAAGCCGTGGCGCTGCGAAAGCTGGCGGACGGCGACGACGGCGCCGAGCCGGAAGGCGCCGACCTGCTCGACCTGCTGACCATATTCCAGTCGGCGCGGCCGAAACTGTCCGACCTGCTGAAGTCGCTGCCGGCGCTAAAGCCGAGGCTTTATTCGATCGCCTCATCGCCGCGCGCCGTACCCGGCCAGGTCCATCTTTGCGTCGGCGTCGTGCGCACGGAGTTGCGTGGCCGCGTCCGCGGTGGTGTCGCCAGCGCCTTCCTCGCCGACCGCGCGTTGGATTTCGGCCCGGTCGCCGGCAACATCCAGACCAGCCATTTTCGCCTGCCCAAGGACCCGACCACGCCGATCCTGATGTGTGGTCCGGGGACCGGTATCGCTCCGTTCCGCGCCTTCCTGCAGGAAGCCGAGATCACCGGCCGCCGCGGCCGATCCTGGCTGCTGTTCGGCGACCAGCACCGCGAGACTGATTTCCTCTACGAACCGGAAATCAGCGGGTGGCTTAAAAACGGCACCCTCACACGGGTCGACACCGCCTTCTCGCGCGACC
>JAYTTA010000210.1:0-1949 GCA_043745345.1 Acetobacteraceae bacterium
TCATATCGGATCGAGCCGGCTCGGGCGCGGGGATTGCCGCACACGGTCATCATCAGGGTGGATTTGCCCGCCCCGTTGGCGCCGATGAGAGTAACGATCTCACCCTGATGGACCTCAAGGTCAACTCCCTTCAGTGCCTGGATGGCACCGTAGTAGGAGCTCACGCCGGACAGCTTCAGAAGCGCCGTCATGCGTCCGGCTCGTCCTCGTCACCCTCGCCGAGATAGGCGGAAATGACCGCCGGGTCGGCACGGATCTCGGCGGGGGTGCCGTCGCTGATCTTTCGCCCATGGTCGAGCACGACGACGTGATCGGAGATGCGCATGACAACGCCCATGTCGTGCTCGATCAGCAGCAGGGAACAGCCGTTCCCGCGAATTCCGAGCAGCAGCTGGTTGAGCTCCTCGCTCTCGCGCGGGTTGAGCCCGGCGGCGGGCTCGTCCAGGCACAGCAGCACCGGGTCGATACACATGGCGCGCGCGATCTCCAGCCGCCGCTGGGCGCCGTAGGGCAGCGCCCCGGCCGGATCGTCAGCGCGCGCGGTCAGGCCGATCGCATCGAGCCAGTATCTCGCCTTCTCGACCCCGGCGCGCTCGGCGGCGCGGTAGCGGCCGAGGCCCAGCACCGCCAGCACGCCGAACCCGGTGGCGGCCATCAGCGTGTTGTGCTGCGCGACCAGCAGATTCTCCAGCACCGACATGCCCGCGAACAGCCGGATGTTCTGGAAGGTTCTGCCGACCTTGGCATTACGCGCGATGCGGTGGCCCTGCATGGCCTGAAGCTCGAATCCCTCGCCGTTCGGATGGCGCAGCGACAGCGCGCCCGAGGTTGGGCGATAGAAGCCGGTGATGCAGTTGAAAACCGTGGTTTTCCCGGCACCGTTGGGACCGATCACCGCGGTTATTTCACCCGTCCGGGCAATGAAGCTCAGGGAATCAACCGCCTTCAGCCCACCGAAACGCATGGTCAGCGCCTCGACCGCCAGCAATGTCGTCATGCCGCGGCTTCCGGCAGCTGCTCGGTCGGTATCAGCTTCGGCTTGCCTAGTGCGACGCTGGGTGTGCGGCCGGAAATCAGCCCGCGCGGCCGCAGGATCATGATCAGCACCAGCGCCAGCCCGAACACCAGCATCCGGTAGTCCTGCAGCTCGCGGAAAACCTCAAAACCGCCGATCATGATCAGCGCCGCCAGCGCCACGCCGAGCTGGCTGCCGAGGCCGCCAAGCACCACGATCGCGAGCACGATGGCGCTCTCGATGAAGGTGAAGCTTTCCGGGCTGACGAAGGCTTGCCGGGTCGCGAAGAAGGCGCCCGCGAAGCCGCCGAACATGGCGCCGATGGCGAACGCCGTCAGCTTGGTGTTGGTCACGTTGATGCCGAGCGACCGGCAGGCGACCTCGTCCTCGCGCAAAGCCTCCCAGGCGCGGCCAAGCGGCAGCCGGCGCAGGCGCAGCGTCACCCAGTTGGTGAGCAGAGCGAGGGCGAAGATGACGTAATATAAAAAGGCCACGCGCTGGGTGACGCTGGGCTCCACGTTGAAGAACCCCGAAAAAGTGCCGGGGCCGCCGGACATGTCGAACGTCAGGCCAAACAGGGTCGGGCGCGGGATGCCGGCGATGCCGTTGGGGCCGCCGGTCAGGCTGACCCAGTTGGTGATGATGACGCGGATAATCTCACCGAACGCCAGGGTGACGATGGCGAGGTAGTCGCCACGCAATCTCAGCACCGGAAAGCCGAGCAGCACGCCAAAACTGCACGCCATCAGACCCGCCAGCGGCAGGCAGGTCCAGAAGCCAAGGCCATAGGTGGTCGACAGGATTGAGTAGGTGTAGGCGCCGACCGCATAGAACGCGACGTAGCCGAGGTCGAGCAGCCCGGCCAGCCCGACCACGATGTTGAGGCCCCAGCCAAGCATGACGTAGGTCATCACCAGGATGCCGAGGTCGAGAT
>JAYTTA010000211.1:0-7099 GCA_043745345.1 Acetobacteraceae bacterium
AAGCTCTGCCTCCACGATGGCGTCCAGGCGGCCTTGGCCGGCGCGCAGCGGTTCCAGGTCATAGCCGCCCGGGCCCAGGTGGACCGCTACCCGCTCGTCCCAGTTGGCCCGGTTCAGCTCGCGCCAGTCCTCCATCGCTCACCATCCTAGGAGATAGCCGGTCTGCGATTAGCGCATATTGCCTGTCGAGCCTGTGACGCGCCTCACAGGCCGCGTCGGCAACCGTGCTATCCTACTCCTTTCATGGCTTGACCTCGATACATGCGGAAAGCCGATTTGGTCTATTCTGCTGCCAAAGCGACCTCGAAAGCCTCGGCGCGGAGCCAGATCGCGGTGTCGTGGAACACGGCGCCGCCGAGCGGCGGGGCGGGGTCGTCGCTGGTCAGGGCGTTGATGCCGATGCCGCCTTCGAACGCGGTGTTGGGCCAGACGCTCTCGACAATGACAACGCCGGGCTGCATGCCGTCGGCCACGCAGAGGTGGACGACGACCTCGCCGCGGACGTTGCCGAGGCGGATCTTTTCGCCGGTTTTGAGGCCGAGGCGGTTGGCGTCGTCGGGATGCAGCAGAGCGGTCGGGCGATCCTCGCGGCGGCGGGATTCCTCGGATTCGGTAAATGTGGTGTTGAGGAACTGACGGGCTGGGGCGGTGACCAGGCGGAACGGAGTTTTTTCGGATGCATCGTCGATCGTTGCCATTTGATCGGGAAGCTTCGGCATGGCGGCGTGGTCGGGACCGACGCGGCTCCAGTCGGGCGAGAAGTGAAACTTTTTGTCCGGCTGGCCGAACCCGTTGAGGAAGTGGGAGGTTTCGAAATCCGGCTGCACGTCGAGCCAATGCTGAGCCAGGACGGTTTCGGCGCTGGGCCAGCCTGACGATCGCAAGGTGGCGTCGACAAGCTCCATCGCGGTCAGGCTGAAGCCCGGATGTGTGGCGCCGAGCCGGCTGGCGAGCCCCTGCAGGACCTCGTGGTTGGAGCGGCACTCGGCAGGCGGATCGACCAGCCTGGCGCCGATCTGGATGTGGCTGTGGCCGCCGGCCTGGTAGACGTCGTCATGCTCCAGGAACATCGTCGCCGGCAGGACGATGTCGGCGAGCAAAGCCGTGTCGGTCATGAAATGTTCATGGACACAGGTAAACAGATCCCCGCGCATCAGGCCGGCGCGGACCCGGTTGCTGTCGGGGGCGATGGCGGCGGGGTTGGTGTTCTGGACCAGCATCGCATGCACCGGGCCGCCGCCGGCGAGCGCGTCGGGCACGTTGGTCAGCACGCTGCCGATGCGGCTCATGTCGAGCATGCGGGTGGTGGTATCGCGGACGTCCCAGCCCTCGACCAGGGATTTGTTCCAGTTGTAGAGCGCGCGGTTGTTCCAGAACGCGCCGCCGCCGGGATGGCGCCACTTGCCGGTGACGGTCGGCAGGCAAGTGACGGCGTGCAGGGCGGCGGCGCCGTTGCGCGACCGGGTGAAGCCGTAGCCGCATCGTATGTAGGCCCGGTCGGTACGGTTGTAGAGCGCGGCGACAGCTTCGATGTCGGCCGCCGGGATGCCGGTGATGGCTTGCGCCCATTCCGGGGTGCGGCTTTCGAAATGGGCTTCAAGGTTGGCGGGGTTGTCGGTGTACTTCGAGATATAGGCGCGGTCGGCAAAACCGTCGCGGAATGCTGTGTGCATGATGGCGCAGGCCAGGGCGCCGTCGGTGCCGGGGCGCGGAGCCAGGTGGATGTCGGAAACAGCGGCGGTGCCGGTGCGGTACGGGTCGATCACCACCAGCCTGGCGCCGCGTTCCTTGCGGGCGCGGGAGATGTGGACCATGGCGTTGACCTGGGTCGCCACCGGGTTGCCGCCCCAGACAATGATGAGGTCGGAAAGCGCCATTTCGCGCGGGTCGGGGCCGGTGATGCGGCCGACGCCGGCCATCCAGCCGGCCTCGCAGATCGACGAGCAGATCGTGCCCAACTGCCCGGAATAGCCCATCTCGTGGCGCAGCCGGTTGATGCCGTCGCGCTGCACAATGCCCATGGTGCCAGCGTAGTAGTAGGGCCAGACGGAGGCCGGACCGTGCGCCTCGGTGGCGGTCCGAAAGGCGTCGGCGGTGCGGTCGAGCGCCTCGTCCCAGCCGATGCGGGTGAATTGTCCGGAGCCTTTCGGTCCGGTGCGCAGCAGCGGGTGGGTGAGGCGATCGCTGTGGTGCAGCCGGTCGGCGTAGCGGGCGACCTTGGCGCAGACGACGCCGGCGGTGTAGCTGTTGGCGCCGGCGCCGCGCACCCGGCCGATGCGGTCGCGGCCCAGGACCTCGACCTCCAACGCGCAGGCTGAGGGGCAGTCATGCGGGCAGACGGAATATCCGATGTTCATATCAGGCTTGCCGCGACGTGGGGCAGGAAGTGCGCGACCGTCGGCGTCTCGAAGTCCCTGATCTTTGCCGCCTCGTCGTAGCGGCGGAGCTGCACGGCCTGGCGCCAGTATCGCAGCAGCTCGAATTGATCGGCTTCCTGGCGCGACATCGGGCCGCCCTGCAGCGACAGGCTGAGCACGCTGTCGGCCGACAGTTTTCCGAAGTAGCCGGGTTCTATGGCGCAAAGGTAGCGCTTGGCGGCGACGTGGAGGCGGATCGGCTCGGTCACATTTTCCGGAAACCATCGCGCCAGATAGCGGTTGCCGGCATCCTCGTGGCGGTCGTCGATGCCCGCGCCGGCGGGATGGTCGCCGAGCTGGTGGATCAGGTGGCCGACATCGTGTAGCAGCGCGGCGGCGATCCCGGGGGATGCCAGCCCGTCGGCCTCGGCGAACATCGCCGCCTGTAGGGCGTGTTGGCGCTGGGTGATGCCGGCCAGGCCGTAGCTGGCGTCGGCGCGGTTCTGCAGCAGATCAAAAATCTCGGCGATGCGCTCGGCGAAGCGTGGGTCCTGTTGGTCCATGGTCGACAGCATCCAATATTTTGTGGCGGGAAGTCCACCGTCCCGAGGCTTCTGGTGGCGGCTTCTGGTGGCGGCTTCTGGTGGCGGGGGCGAAGCTCGCCTAACATCATGGCCGGGTTGGGGCAGCAAGGAAGAAGAACGTGATAAAACTAGGGTACAAGGCCTCGGCGGAGCAGTTCAGCCCGACGAAGCTGTTGGATTTTTCGGTGTTGGCGGAGGAAGTTGGCTTCGACTCGATCTGGGTCAGCGATCACTTCCAGCCGTGGAAGCACACCGGCGGCCATGCGCCGTTCTCGATGGCGTGGCTTGGTGCGCTGGGCGCGCGGACGTCGCGGGCGGTGATCGGCACCTCCGTGCTGACGCCTACTTTCCGGTATCACCCGACAGTGGTGGCGCAGGCGTTCGGCACGCTCGGCGCGATGTTTCCGGGCCGCGTGATCCTTGGCATCGGCACCGGCGAGGGGCTGAACGAGGTGCCGGCGACCGGCATGGTGTGGCCCGAGTTCAAGGAGCGGTTCGCGCGGATGCGCGAGGCCGTGACCCTTATTCGAAAACTGTGGTCGGAGGAGCGGGTGTCGTTCGAGGGCACCTATTACAAGACCGAAAATGCCACGATCTACGACAAGCCGGACGAGATGGTGCCGATCTACGTCGCTGGCGCCGGCGCGCTGGTGGCGAAATACGCCGGGCGGGCGGGTGACGGGTTCATCTGCACGAGTGGAAAAGCGGCCGAGCTTTATACCGAGACGCTGCTGCCGAACGTCGCCGCCGGGCTGGAGGCGGCGGGGCGCAGCGACGTGGGCTATGACCGCATGATCGAGGTCAAGGTTTCGTTTGATTCCGATAAGCAGCGCGCGCTGGAGGATACCCGGCATTGGGCCGCCCTGGCGCTGACTCCTGAGGAGAAGATGTCGGTCGAGGACCCGGCCGAGATGGAACGGCTGGCCGACGCGCTGCCGTTGGAGCGGGCGGCGAAACGCTGGATCGTGTCGAACGATCCGGACGAGCACGTCGAGAAGATCCAGTACTACGTCGATCTTGGATTTCGCGACCTGGTGTTCCACGCGCCGGGGCCGGACCAGGAGCGTTTTCTGCGGCTGTATGCTGAGCAGGTGCTGCCGCGGCTGCGGGCGCGCTTCGGCTGACGGCCTTGGCGGCGTCGCTGGAATTATTTGCCGTTGGTGGCCTGCCGATGGTGCAGGCGGGGGATGATCTTGCCGCTATGCTCGGCGATGCGATCTCAGCAGATGGCTGGGTGCCGCGAGATCGCGATGTCGTTGTCGTGGCCCAGAAGATAATCTCCAAGGCGGAGGGCCGCGTGGTCGATCTCGCCACCGTCGAGCCGTCGGCGGAGGCAATGCGGATCGGGGCGGAGATTTCCAAGGACCCTCGGCTGGTCGAGATCGTGCTGGGCGAAAGCTGTCGGGTGGTGCGGGCGCGGCCCAACCTGCTCATTGTCGAGCACAGGCTTGGCATGGTGATGGCCAATGCGGGCGTCGATCAGTCCAACGTGGCGCCGGCGGATGGCGTGCACCGGGCGCTGCTGCTGCCGTTGGACCCCGACGCCAGTGCCGAGCGGCTGCGGGTGGCGTTGTCGGCACGGTTCGGGGTGCGGCTGGCGGTGATCGTGTCCGACAGTTTTGGCCGTGCCTGGCGGCGGGGAACGGTCGGGGTGGCGATCGGGTCGGCCGGGCTGCCGTCGATGATCGATCTGCGCGGAGAGCCGGATCTGTTCGGGCGCATCCTGGAGGTCTCGATCATCGGGTTCGCCGACGAAATCGCGGCGGCGGCCTCGTTGCTGCAGGGCCAAGCGGGCGAGGGGCGGCCGGTGGTGCTGGTGCGCGGGCTGGAATGGAGCGCGCCCGACGCGCCGGCGGCGGCGCTGATACGCCCGGCCGCGGAGGATCTGTTCCGGTGAGCCTGGTTGTGGCGCTTTCCGGCGGTGTTGGTGGCGCCAAGCTGGTGCTCGGGCTTTCGCGCGTGCTGCCGCCGGGGGAACTGCTGGTGGTGTGCAACACCGGCGACGATTTCGAGCATCTCGGGCTATCGATCTCGCCCGACATCGATACCGTCCTTTACACGCTGGCGGGGCTTGCCAACGCCGAGCTGGGTTGGGGCCGGCAGGATGAGAGCTGGGCGTTCATGGAGACGCTGGCCGCGATTGGCGGCGAGACCTGGTTCCGGCTTGGCGATCGCGATCTGGCAGTGCATGTCGAGCGGACCCGGCGGTTGCTGGCCGGCGAGGACCTGTCCGCCATAACAGCGGCGTTGTGCGCGCGGCTTGGAATCGCGGCGCGCGTGGTGCCGATGACCGACCATCGGGTGAGGACGCGGGTTCGCACCGAGGATGGCTGGATCGCGTTCCAGGATTATTTCGTGCGTCAGCAGTGCCGGCCGGTGGTGCGCCAGATCGCTTTTTCGGGTGCCGACGAGGCGCGGCCGCAGCCTGAATTCTTTGCAGCTTTGCGCCATGAAAGATTACGCGCGGTGGTGATCTGCCCGTCCAACCCGTTCATCAGCGTCGAGCCGATTTTGGCGCTGCCGGGCGTGCGTTCGGCTTTGGCGGCGTGCCGGGCGCCGGTGGTGGCGGTGTCGCCGATCATCGCCGGGCGCGCGGTCAAGGGGCCGACGGCGAAGATGATGGCGGAACTCGGGCTGGATGCCAGCGCGGCCGGGGTGGCGGCCCGGTATGGTGATTTGCTGGACGGCTATGTGGTGGATCATGCCGACGCGGCTGACGTTCCGGGCGCCACGGCGGCGCAGACGCTGATGAAGACGATCGCCGACCGGGAAGGTTTGGCGCGGGTGGTGCTTGAGCTGGCCGATAGGCTGCGCGGGTGAAGGACATCTGGGCGGTGGTGCCCGTGAAGGAGATCGACGGCGCCAAGCACCGGCTGTCGGCGATGCTGACGCCGGCGCAACGCCAGTCTCTGGCGGCGGCGATGCTGCGCGACGTGCTGCGCGCGCTGGTCGCGGTGCCGGAGCTGGGCGGCATCCTGGTGGTGACGCTCGATGCGCACGCCACCGAGCTTTGCCGCACGCTCGGCATCCTCGTGGTGACCGACGGCGCGCGCGACGGCCATACCGGGGCCGTCGAGGCCGGTGGCCGCGTGCTGCTGGCTGCGGGCCGGGACGGGATGCTGACGGTGCCGGGCGATATTCCGCGCATCCGTGCCGAGGAGGTCAGCGCGCTGATCGCGGCGCACCGGCTGGGGCCGTCGTTCACGATAGTGCCCGCGCATGACGAGCTCGGCTCCAATGCCGTGCTGCTCAGCCCGCCGGACGTCGTGAAACTGCGGTTTGGCGAGGATAGCTATTTCCCGCATCTCGATGCCGCGCGCAACGCCGGGATCGAGCCCGTGGTGGTGCGGCTGCCCGGAATTGGCATGGATATCGATCATCCGGCCGACCTCACGATGTTCGTGCGGATGACGCCGTGGGTCGAGACCGAGACGCTGAGCTACCTTGAAAATTCCGGGCTGGCGGCGCGGGCACTGGCAGACTTCGCGGCGTAGCCGGCCAGCCGGTCGGCAAGACGGAGCGCCAGCGCCACGATGGTGAAGGTCGGAAACGCCCAGCCGCCGGTCGGGAATACCGAGCTGCCGGCGACATGAAGGTTTTCCATGCCGTGAACCCGGCAATCGGCATCGACCACCCCGGCCGCGGGATCGTTGGACATCCGTGTGGTGCCGATGTGGTGTGCGGCGCCGCCGACGCCCTCGAACGGGCGGCCTCCCGGGCACAGCCACGGATCGAGCTGCACGCGCCCGAGCCCCAGTCTGGTGAGCTCGGCCGAGAACGTGGTCGCGGCGGTCTCGAATGTGTGGCGGTCGAGCTCGGTCAGGCGCCAGTCGAGCTGGACCCGGCGTTGGCCAAACGCATCGAGATCGCCGCCGAGGGAGATGCGGCTGTCGGGATTGGGAGCCTGCTCGAAGAAGCCGTGCAGCTCAATCCGACGCGCGGCGACCGCCGGCCGGCCGCGCAGGACGCGCCAGACGCTGGGCGCGACATGGTCGATGTCGGTCAGGATGCGGCGGAGCTGGCTGGATAACCGGCCTGGCGCGCCGGTCGCAATTCCGGACCGAAGATTTCGAAAGGCGACGATGCCGTCTGCCACGTTCTCCTCGAAGGCGGCCGGCCGGACGCGGCCATTCAGCGTGTGTCGTTGCACTTGCAACC
>JAYTTA010000212.1:0-1941 GCA_043745345.1 Acetobacteraceae bacterium
AGCACCTGGGTCGAGAACACCGCCGTCTGGCAGACCCCGGCGAGGAAGCCGAACAGCACGAACGGATCATGGAAATAGTCCGCCGAGGTGTTGCGGGCACCCCAGTCCGGCCGGCTCGCGACATTGACGCCGAGCACGTGGTCAGGCGCACCGATCTCCTGATAGCCGAGATCCTCGGCCGCCAGCGCAAACTCCCGCACCACCGCGGGTTCGCCGCCGATATCGACCAGTGGCAGGCAGACACCGAGCCTCATTGTTTTTCTCTCCCGGGTGTTGACCGACTTTGGCTTTGATCGACTATTGCGAAGTTTTCAGGTAATTCCAAGGTCACCCGGCGGCTGACCGTCATTGACCCGGCGGATGATCTGGGGATATGCAACCGGACCCGGCGGGGCGTATTTGTCCGTCGTTTAGACACGGGTTAAAGATGACGATAGACGCACCGACCGCCCCAGCCATTTCGCCGCCGATGCCGCCCTTGGTGGCGCCGGTCCATGGCATGAAGCAGCCCTACCACTTGGTGGATCCAAGCCCATGGCCGATCCTTGGCGCGCTTGGCGGCTTCATGGTCGTGCTGGGCATTGCGGTCGCGGCGCATTTCCACACCTACTACCTTCTTATCGGCGGGCTCGCCGTGGTTGTCGCCGTCATGTTCATGTGGTGGCGCGATGTCATTCGGGAGAGTCGCATCCCCGGCATGCACTCGGCGCTAGTCCAGCTCGGGCTGCGCTACGGCATGACCCTGTTTATCGCCAGCGAGGTCATGTTCTTCGTCGGCTTCTTCTGGGCCTACTTCAATTTTTCCCTGTTTCCCGACAACCTGGCCATTCCGTTCAAGGCGGTCTGGCCGCCGGAGGGCGTGGTCACCTTCGACCCGTTCCACCTGCCACTGCTCAACACAATGATCCTGTTGCTGTCGGGCACGACCGTGACCTGGGCGCATCATGGGCTGCTGACCGGAGACCAGAAGGCGCTGCGCAACGGCCTGTTGATTACCGTGCTGCTTGGCATGACCTTCACCATGTGCCAGGCGATCGAATATTCCGACGCGCCGTTTAAGCTCTCGGGCGGCGGCATCTATCCGTCGGTGTTCTTCCTGGCCACCGGCTTTCACGGTTTTCACGTCATCGTCGGCACGATCTTCCTGGCCGTCTGCTGGTTCCGCGCCCGTGCCGGCCAATTCACCCCGGAGCGCCATTTTGGCTTTGAGGCCGCGGCCTGGTACTGGCATTTTGTCGATGTCGTGTGGCTGTTCCTGTTCGTCTGCATCTACCTTCTCGGTGCTGGCCCGATCGAGGCGAACATCGGCGGCTGAGCCGGTCTTGATAGCGGCGGCCGGGCGTAGCCACCTCCGTCAGCTGCTGTTTCCGTTTCTTGTCACCTTGGCATTTGCTAGCGTCGCAGTTGGTCTCGGTGTCTGGCAGGTGCAGCGGCTAGCCTGGAAGACTGATCTGCTGGCCCGCATCGATGCCGCGGAGCAGGCTCCGGCGGTGCCGATGACGAACAATCCGGCGCAGTTTACCAAGGTCGCCGTCACCGGGGTGTTCCGTCAGGTGGCGCCGATCCGGTATGGCGTCGAGGTGCGTGACACGAAAGCGGGGTCGCGTATCGGCGCCCGGCTGATCCAGCCGCTTGACCGTGCGGGCGCGGCGCCGATCCTCATCGACCGCGGCTGGGCGCCGACCGACCACGACCCACCGCCGCCGGCCACGCCGATGACGATCGACGGCTATATCCGGACGGCTGACCGCCCCGGCTGGTTTTCCGCCGCCGATGATCCGGCCGGCCGCCTGTTCTACACGCTCGATCCGGCCAAGATGGCACAGGCGCTCGGCGTGCCGAACGCTGTGCCGTTCGTGCTGGTGGCACTTGGCACGGTCGATGGAAACAGCCTGCCGCAGCCGGCCCTGGCCTTGCCACGGCCGCCCAACGACCATTTTG
>JAYTTA010000213.1:0-1939 GCA_043745345.1 Acetobacteraceae bacterium
CGGAGGCCCTGGCTGCGGACGTAGAAGTCGGCCAGCTTTTCCTTTACCGCGCTGTCGTCGATCGCCATGCCGTTCTCGAGCTCAACGACGCGGGCGACCTCCATCAGCTCCTCGAAGTCGGGGCCTGGGTTTTCGCCGGCGGCGTAGCGCTCGTTCATCAGGGTGGTGATGGCGACGCGCCAGCCGGCGCCGACCGGACCTAGGCGCTGGGTGTCGGGAATGCGGACATCCGTGAAATAGATCTCGTTGAAGTGGCTTTGGCCGGACATCTGCTTGATCGGCCGGATCTCGATGCCGGGGGTCTTCATGTCGAGGAAGAAGAAGGTCAGGCCCTCATGCTTCGGTACATCGGCATTGGTGCGGGTGACGATGATGCCCCAGTCGCAATAGTGCGCGCCGGAGGTCCATATCTTCTGGCCGTTGATGATCCAGTGGTCGCCGTCCGGCACCGCGCGGGTGCGCAGCGCGCCAAGATCGGAGCCGCCGGCCGGTTCGGAGAACATCTGGCACCAGAGTTCCGTGGCCGACAGCGCCGCGGGGGCGAACCGGTCAATCTGCTCCTGCGTGCCCCAGGTGCATATGGTCGGCAGGCACATGCCGAGGCCGATGGTGAAGATGCCGGCATGGGTCTTGTACTGGCTTTCCTCCTGGTTGAAGATCACCTGCTGGATCTGGCTGCCGCCCTGGCCGCCCCACTCCTTCGGCCACGAAATCCCGGCGAGCCCGGCCTCGTGCTTCTTGCGCTGGTAGTCGCGGGCTTCCTGGATGGCGTTGTTGGCATCCTGGCCGCGGCGATAGCCGGCGACCTCGCCAGGCTTACGGCGTTCGACGTTTGCGTTGAGGAAGGCGCGTGCCTTGGCGCGGAACGCGGCTTCTTCCTGGTTGTCGTTGAAGTCCATGTCTGGGTTCTCCCTTTTCAGGCCGCGGCTACTAAGCGGCGACTGGGGTTGGATCGTTGCGCGTTTTCATCTCGTCGATCAGCCGGTGCTTCCATTCGCGCGCCGAGCCGAGCGCCAGGCCAAGCAGCTTGGCACGACGATAATAGAGATGGCAGTCGAACTGCCAGGTGAAACCCATGCCGCCATGGGTCTGGATGTTTTCCTTGGCCGCCTGCCAGCCGGCCTCGGTGGCGGCGACGCGCGCCAGGCTGGCGGCGACCGGCAACTCGGCGCTGCCAGTGTGCAGCGCCCAGGCGCCGTAATAGGCGTTCGACCGGGCAAGTTGGGTCGTCACGTAGACGTCGGCGAGCTTGTGCTTGATCGCCTGGAACGAGCCGATCGGCCGGCCAAACGCATACCGGGTCTTGGCGTACTCGGTCGCCATGTCGAGTGCGGCCTGGGCGCCGCCGACCTGCTCGAACGCCATCATCACCGCGGCACGGTCGAGCAGGTTTCGAATGGCACCCTCGCCTTCGCTGCCGGCAAGGGTATCGGCCGGGGCGCCGGCGAAGGCGATGCGGGCATGCGACCGGCTCGGATCGAAGGTCTCGACCGGGCTTGCCTGCACGCCGGCACCCTTAAGCTCGACCACATGCAAGGTCGGCGTCTGGCCCAAGACGCGCGTCGCGACCACGGCGATGTCGGCCACGTCGCCGTCCGGTACCGGCGCCTTGGTGCCGGTGATGCGGCCGTCGGCGATCGTCGTCATGAATTTTGTCGGATCGACGGCACCGACCCGTTCCGACAAGGCCAATGTCCCGATCGCCTCGCCGGTGGCGAGACCCGGAAGATACCGCTCCTTCTGGTCGTTCGAGCCGAACTGCATGATTGCCTCGGCCGCCAGGTAGATCGACGACGAGAACGGCACCGGAGCCACCGCATAACCAAGCTCCTCGGCCAACACGCAAATGCCGAGATGGCCCATGCCAAGGCCGCCATACTCCTCGGGAATGGAAACGCCGGTCCAACCGAGCCCCGCCATCTCCTGCCACAACTCGCGA
>JAYTTA010000214.1:0-1937 GCA_043745345.1 Acetobacteraceae bacterium
CATCGTCGAGGCGGTGCGCCAGCCTGAAGGCGAGGTCCGCATCGCGGTGGTTGGGAAGTACACCAACCTGCTCGACAGCTACAAGTCGCTCGCCGAGGCGCTTTCCCACGGTGGCATAGCGAATCGGGTAAAAGTCCAACTCGATTGGGTGGACAGCGAGATATTCGAACAGCCCGACACGGTGGCACGGCTGGAGGGGGTGCACGGCATCCTGGTGCCCGGCGGCTTCGGTGAGCGCGGCACCGAGGGCAAGATCGCCGCGGTGCGGTTCGCGCGCGAGCACAATGTACCGTTCTTCGGTATCTGCTTCGGCATGCAGATGGCGGTGATTGAGGCGGCGCGGAACCTGGCCGGCATGCCCGATGCGTCCTCCACCGAGTTCGGGCCGTGCGATACCCCGGTTGTCGGGCTGCTGACCGAATGGACCCATGGCAACCGGGTGGAAAGGCGGGCCGTCGGCGGTGATCTCGGCGGCACCATGCGGCTCGGCGCCTACCCGGCGGTGCTCGCCGAGGGTTCGCTGGTGCGGAAAACCTACCAGGGCGCCGGCACGGTGTCCGAGCGCCACCGCCACCGGTTCGAGGTTAACGTCAATCACCGTGGCGCGTTGGAGGCGGCCGGGCTGGTGTTCTCCGGCATGTCGCCCGACGGCGTGCTGCCGGAGATCGTGGAAATCCCCAGCCACCCCTGGTTCATCGGCGTGCAATACCATCCGGAACTGAAATCGAAGCCGTTCGACGCACACCCGCTGTTTTCCGGCTTCATCGCCGCTGCCTTGCGCCAGTCGCGGCTGGTCTGATGCAGCGCATCGTGCGCGTCGGCGATCTGGAAATCGGCAACGGACTGCCGTTTGTGCTGATTTCCGGCCCGTGCCAGATCGAAAGCCGCGACCACGCGATGGAGGTCGCGGGCGCGCTCAAGGCGATCTGCGCCGCCGCCGGCATCGGCCTGATCTACAAAAGCAGTTTCGACAAGGCCAACCGCACCAGTGCGACCGCGGCGCGCGGTATCGGCATGTCGCAGGGACTGTCGATCCTGGCCGAGATTCGAGAGCGCTTCGCCATCCCCGTGCTGACCGACGTGCACCTGCCCGACCAATGCGCGGCCACCGCGCAAGCCGTGGACGTGCTGCAGATTCCCGCCTTCCTCTGCCGCCAGACTGATTTGCTCATTGCCGCCGGCGCCACCGGCCGCGCTATCAACGTGAAGAAGGGCCAATTCCTGGCACCTTGGGATATGGTCAACGTCGCCGCCAAGATCGCGGCTACCGGTAACGAGAACATCCTGCTGTGCGAGCGCGGCACCAGCTTCGGCTACAACACGCTGGTCAGTGATTTTCGCGCCCTGCCAATCCTGGCCGCGACCGGGTATCCGGTGGTATTCGACGCCACCCACTCGGTGCAGCAGCCAGGCGGGCAGGGGACATCCTCCGGCGGCCAGCGCGAATTCGCCCCGGTGCTGGCCCGCGCCGCCCTGGCCGTCGGTGTGGCCGCGGTGTTCATCGAGACCCATCCCGATCCAGACCAGGCGCCAAGCGACGGCCCCAACATGATCCCCTTGTCAGAGATGCCGGCGTTGCTCGTGCGGCTGAAGGCATTCGACCAGCTTGCCAAAGCTTGATCCGACCGCCGCCGGATGATGTCCTGCTATCAGGCAAAAGGCTCTATGGCCCATCTTGTCGTTCGCAATATTGAGGATGACACCAAGCGAACCCTGCAGCTTCGCGCGGCACGGCTAAAGCATGGAATCGGAAATGCGCGATATCCTGCGCGATGCGGTGAAGCATGAACCCGCGGCGTCCGGCGGCCTGGGCTCTGAAATCGCGGCGATGCACGAGGGCATCGGGTTCACCGATGAGGAAGTTGCCGAAATCGAGGGAATACGTGGGCATCCCGTCATCCCCATCACGTTTGAGGAGTGATACTGCTCGACAGCAA
>JAYTTA010000215.1:0-1934 GCA_043745345.1 Acetobacteraceae bacterium
GACGGTTCGAACAGGATCACCGTTTCCTCGGCGCCGACCTGCAGCGGCAGAAGGCGCAGCCCGCGGCTACGGCACCAGGACGCCAAGGTCTTCAGTTCCATCGTGTCCAGCATTTTCGCTCCTGCCGCGAATACCCTGGCCTGAAACCACCTGACTCGATTCGCAGAATCAGGATGCCATGAGAGGATGGAAATTGGGTTAACACGGCTCAGACGGCATACGCGCAAGCTTGCGTAACGGGTTGAACAAATATCGATTCTGTCAAGCAAAACCGTTTACAGGTGTCGCTCCAGCCAATGGCAGGCAGGCTTCAGCCAGCCAGACGGCGTCGGTGGATGGCAGATAGGGCGCGACTTCGCGCAAGACCTGCCCGTGATAGGCATCAAGCCAGGCGATCTCGTCGGCTTGAAGCAGGTCGGGCGCCAGCAATCGGCGATCGAACGGCGCGAGCGTGAGCGTTTCGAACGACAGGAATTTCTTCCCGGCATCCGGCAGCACGGCGGGCTGAACCAGCAGAAGGTTTTCCAGTCGAATGCCGTAGTGACCGGGAAGGTAAAACCCAGGTTCGTTCGACAGCACCATGCCCGCCGCGATCGCCACCGGCCTGGTGGCACGCGAGATGCTCACTGGCCCCTCATGCACCGATAGGTAGCATCCGACGCCGTGGCCGGTGCCGTGGTCGTAATCGAGCCCAGCCTGCCACAGGGCGCGGCGCGCGAAGGCGTCGAGATGCGCGCCGGTGATACCCTGCGGAAATACCGCTGTCGCCAACGCGATGTGGCCCTGCAGCACGCGGGTGAAGCGCTCACGAAGTTCCGGCGGCGGCACGTCCGGGCCGGTCCAGACGGTGCGGGTGATGTCGGTGGTGCCGTCAAGATACTGCGCGCCGCTGTCGATCAGATAGACCTCGTTTCGCCCGAGGGCGCGATCTGTCGCCGCGGAAACCCGGTAGTGGATAATGGCGCCGTGCTCGCCGGCGCCGGAGATTGCGGGGAAGCTTTCGCCGCGAAAACCCTCGATCTCGGCGCGCAAGGCGAGCAGCCAGGCCGCGGCGGACATCTCGGTGACTTGGCAGGTCGATCCCGACTGCGCGAGGAAATGCAGGAACCGGCATACGGCAACCGCATCGCGCGCGTGCGCATGGCGGAAGCCCTGGCGCTCGACCTCGTTCTTGCAGGCTTTCGGCAGCAGGCAGGGATCAGGCGCGTTGATCACCTCCGCCCCCGCGCTTCGAAGGGTTTGCGCGAACCAGGCGGGCGAGCCTTGACCATCGACCCGAACCCGCTTGCCGGCCAGCCGCGCCAACGCACCCGGCAGCTCGGCCCGTGTCAGGCAGGCGACGCCATTGCCGAGCCATTCGCGCGTCGCCGGCGGCAGCTTGGCCGGGTCCATGAATGTCTCGACGTCGCCGTCGGCCTGGAGGATCGCGAAACCCAGCGCGAAGGGCGTGAACGGCACATCTTTGCCGCGGATATTCAGCAGCCAGGCAAGGGAAGCCGGATCGGTGACGATCGCCGCGTCCTGGCCGGCATCGCGTAGCAGCGCGGCAATGTCCTGGCGCTTGTCGGCCGATGCCCGGCCGGCGAACCGTAACGGATGCGCGACCGCCGCCGCCATCGGTGGTGCGGGCCGGTCATTCCAGATCGTGTCGATCGGATTGGCCTTCAGCGCGCGCATGGTGATGCCGGCATCGACGAACCGCGCCAAGGCTTCTTCGCTGATCAGCAGCGGATCGTAGCCGATCACCGATTTGGGTGCGTGCGCGGCGATCCAGGCTGGCGGCGGCTCCTCAATGACATGGCGGCGTTCCCAGAACGCAAAATCTGTCTCCGCGGCAAGCTGCAGAACATAGCGACCGTCGGTGAACACCGCTGCCCGATCCGCCAGCACAACGGCGATCCCGGCACTGCCGGTGAACCCAGTCAGCCAGGTCA
>JAYTTA010000216.1:0-7042 GCA_043745345.1 Acetobacteraceae bacterium
TGCTGCGAAGATATAGCCCTCGGTTGCCAAGCCAAGCCAGGCGGGGTCTTTCAGCGATAGGGTGATCATTCCCATGACGTCGAAGATGCCGACAATGGAGACCAGGGTCGTATCCTTGAACAGATCGATCACGATGTTGATGATGCCGGGAATTGCCAGCCGCATCGCCTGCGGCAGCACCACCAATATCTGCGCATGGGCCGGGTGCATGCCGAGCGCGATGGCCGCTTCCGCCTGCCCGGCGGGAACCCCCTGTAGCCCGCCGCGGATGGTTTCGGCCAGGTAGGCGGATTCAAACAGGATCAGCACGACCACCGCACGGATCAGGTTCGGCACCGAAAGACCGTCGGGCAGGAACATCGGCAGCAGGATAAGGCCCATGAACAGCACCGCCAGCAACGGCACGCCACGCCAGAACTCGATGAACGCGATTGACGCATAACGCAGGAACGGCAGCGTCGACCGCCGCCCAAACGCCAGCGCCATGCCGAGCGGCAGCGCGCCGACGATCGTCGCATATGACAAGATGACGTTGAGCATCAGGCCGCCCCAATCGGCCGCCTCCACCCGGGGCAGGCCGGCCACTCCACCAACCAGAAGCACACCGCCGACCGCCGGCACCACCAATAACAAAGCTACGATAAACAACCCACGCCGTGCCGAGAACAGGCAGCCGGCGCAGACGATCGCCAATAGGAGAAACGCCATATCCACGCGCCAATACCCAGACGCAGGATAACGGCCATAGATCAGCAGCGGCAGCCGCGCGCCGATGAACGCCCAGCAGGCGCCGTCCGGCGCGCAGGCCCGGCGGCTGACCGCCTGCCAGGTCGCGTCTAAAAACACCCAGGCGAAGAACCGCGGCACCACGACGGCGAACAGCGTGAGCATCACCAGGCTTAACACCGCGTTGCCGACCGTCCCGAACAGCGCGCGAAAACTCCGAGAGATCATCTTGACTGCATCGCCAGCCGGCGGTTCCACACGTTCATCGCGGTCGAAACGATCAAATTAATCGCGAGGAACAGCCCGAGCAGCAGCGCCATCACCTCGATCGCCCGGCCTGACTGGTTGAGCACGGTGCGCCCGAAAATCTGCAGCACGTCGGGATAGGCGATCGCCGCACCCAGCGTGGTCGACTTGATGATGTTGAGATACTGGCTGGTCAACGGCGGGATCAGGGTGCGCAGCGCCTGCGGCAGAATGACGAGGTAGAGAACCTGCCCGTGCTGCAGACCGGTCGACAGCGCGGCCTCGGTCTGCCCGTGATCCACGCCCAGGATCGAGGCGCGGATGCTTTCCGAAATGAAGGCCGAGGTATAGATCGACAGGCCAAGCCACAGCGCCAGCAGCTCCGGCGGAAACCGCAACCCGCCGACGAAATTGAAGCCGCGTAGGACGGGCAGCTCCCAATCGGCGGTGATTGCCGCGCCAAACACCCAGATTGCCAGCAGCGCCGGCCCGATCAACCGGCCTGAAAGATTGCCGGGCCGCCGCGCGAACCATCCGAGTAGGCTCAGCCCCAGCGCCAGGAAACCAAGCAGCCAGCCTAGTGGGGCGATAGTGGCCTGCGGCATCAGCAAACCGCGGACATTGAGAAAAATACCGGCGCCGAAGGATAGGCTGCCCTTTGGCGCCGGCAGCGACTGCAGCACGACGAAGTAGATGAAGATGATCTGCACCAGCTGCGGCGTGTTGCGCACCACCTCCAATATGCCGCGCGCGGTGCCGACGGCCAGTGGATTGCCCGACAGCCGCATCAGCGCCAGCACCAGCCCGAGCAGCGAGGCCAGCACGATCGACAGTCCCGCCACCAGCAGCGTGTTGGCGAAGCTGACCACCAGTGCCCGGCCGTAACTGTCGCTGGCTTGCCAACTCAGCAGGTGAAAAGGGAAGTCGAATCCGGCGGGTTGCCGTAGGAAGTCGAAGCCGAAGGTGATGCTGCGGCGCGCCATGTTGCGCGCTGCATTGGTGGCGCCCAGCCACGCGATGGCGACGAACACCGCCACCGCCAGAAGCTGCCACAGCCAGGCTCTGCCGGATCGGGTGACGACCATCCGGCGTTGGCTTCAGCGGAACGGCAACGCGTAATGCAGCCCGCCCTTTGAGGCGAGGTTGTTCTGACCGCGCGGCAGATCCAGCGCCTTCGCTCCGAAATAGGCATCGTAGATCTGGCCGTAATTGCCCTCCGCCTTGATCCCGCGCAGCGCCCACTCGTCGTCCAGGCCCATCTTCTTGCCGAACTCGCCCTCGACGCCCAGCAGCCGGCGCACGAACGGATCGGTGCTGCTCTTCTTCAGCTCGTCGGCGTTGGCCGACGTCACGCCAAGGTCCTCGGCGGTGAGCAGCGCGGCATGCACCCAATACAGTATTTTCGACCACTGCACGTCGCCGCTGCGGGCGTGGATGCCTAGCGGCTCCTTGCTGATGACGCCGTCGAGCACCACCCAGTCAGCCGGGTTCTTCAGGGTCGAGCGCATGCCGGCCAGGCTGCCGGTATCGTCGGTGTAGCCGTCGCAGCGCCCGGTCTCCATCGCCGCCACCGCCTCGTCCGCCTTCTCGAACAGCAGGGTGCCGATCTTGGCGCCGTTCGATCGGGCAAAGTCGGCGATGTTCAGCTCCATCGTAGCCCCAGTTATGGTGCAGATCGTGGCGCCGTTCAGCTCGGCGATCTTGGTGACTCCCAGTTTCTTGCTGACCAGGAAGCCCTGGCCGGCGAAGAAGGTGGTCGCGACCTCATCCAGCCCGAGCTGCACCGACCGCGTGAAGGTCAGCGTGCTGTCGCGGATCAGCACATCGATCTCGCCCGATTGCAGCACGGTAAAGCGTGCCGGGGTCGTGGTCGGCACAAATCTTACCTTCTCGGCATCGCCCAGCACCGCGGCGGCGATGGCGCGGCAGTAGGCGATGTCGAGGCCGTGCCATTTTCCGGCGTTGTCCTGGCTGGCAAAGCCCGGTACGCCGGTGTCGACGCCGCAATTCAGCGCCCCGCGTTTCTTGATCGCCTCAACCGTTAGGCCCGGCCAGGCGTTGCCCTGGGCGTGGGCGGGACCAGTTAAAGTAAGTGTCGTCGCCAAGCCGGCGGCGGCCAGCGCGAAATGCCCGCGTCCCGATCGAAGTGCCATTGTCCAGTCTCCGTTGTTGCGATCTTCTTCAAGGCTGGCCGAACAGGCCGTTGGAAGCAACAACGGATCGTGAGCCGCCGCTGGACGCTACCCAACGTGCCAGGCCTGAGTTAACGTTCACATTCCCCAAACATGCGAGTAAAGCCATGTCCTATCCCGATGTCCTGTTGCTGATAGATGGCGAGTGGATGCCGTCCGCCGCCGGCAAATTCCTGACCGTGATAAATCCCGCTACCGGCGAGCCGGCCGGCCGCGTCGCCCATGCCGAGCGAGCCGACCTCGACCGTGCGCTTGAAGCCGCCGACAAGGGTTTTCGAGTCTGGCGCCGCGTCTCCGCCTATGACCGCTCCAAGATCATGCGCCGCGCCGCTGACCTGCTGCGTGAGCGGGCAGACAGGATTGCGCCGCTGATGACGCAGGAGCAGGGCAAGCCGGTGCCCGAGGCCAAAGGCGAGACCCTCGCCGGCGCCGACGTAATCGACTGGTTTGCCGAGGAAGCCCGCCGCGCCTACGGCCGCGTCATCCCGGCCCGCAGCCCCGGCGTGTACCAACTGGTGATCAAGGAGCCGGTCGGCCCGGTCGCCGCCTTCACGCCGTGGAATTTTCCAATCAATCAGGTGGTTCGAAAACTGTCCGCCGCGCTGGCCGCCGGCTGCTCGATCATCGTCAAGGCGCCCGAGGAAACCCCGGCCT
Organism: Acetobacteraceae bacterium; assembly: GCA_043745345.1. GTDB lineage: Bacteria > Pseudomonadota > Alphaproteobacteria > Acetobacterales > Acetobacteraceae > PALSA-911. Next base: position 3,819 of record JAYTTA010000216.1, read on the forward strand.
CGCCCGCCGAGCTGATCCGCTGCTTCGTAGATGCCGGCGTTCCCGCGGGAGTGATCGGGCTCGTCTACGGCGTGCCGTCGGAAATCTCGGAATACCTCATCCCGCACCCGATCATCCGAAAGATGTCGTTCACTGGCTCGACCGCGGTCGGCAAGCAACTCGCGGCCTTGGCCGGTCAGTATATGAAGCGCGTCACGATGGAACTCGGCGGTCACGCGCCGGCGATCGTGTTCGACGACGCCGACGTCGACATAGCGACCAAGTTGCTGGTCGCAACCAAGTTCCGCAACGCCGGTCAGGTCTGCATCTCGCCGACGCGTTTCCTGATCCAGGAGCGGGTCTATGACCAGTTCGTGGAAAAGTTCACCGCCGGCGCCAAGGCCGTGAAAGTCGGCAACGGCATGGATAGCGGCACCGGCATGGGGCCGTTGGCCAACCCGCGCCGGATTGCCGCGATGGACATGCTGGTCGCCGACGCCGTTCGCCAGGGCGCCACCTTGCGGACCGGCGGCAACCGCATCGGCAATACCGGCAACTTCTACGAACCGACGGTGCTGACCGACGTGCCGATGGAGGCGCGGGTAATGAGCGAGGAGCCATTTGGGCCGCTCGCCGTGATCTCGCCGTTCACGGGCTTGGACGAGGTCATCACCGAGGCCAACCGGCTGCCCTACGGTCTTGCCTCCTACGCCTTCACGCGTTCAGCCAAGACGGCCAACGCGGTCGCGGCCAACGTCGAGGCCGGAATGATGACGATCAACCATATCGGCCTGGCGCTGCCGGAAGTGCCGTTCGGCGGGATCAAGGATTCGGGCTACGGCTCGGAAGGCGGCACCGAGGCGATCGAGGCCTACCTTAATACGAAGTTTGTGTCCCAGGCTGGACTGTAGTCTTTTCTGGCGGGATCGGCCGCACCGGCGGCCGATCCCGTAACGATCAAGCGCTATTGTGCGACTCCGCAAAGCCGACGTAAGTTTGCTGCTGTAGAGCCGCGTGTTTTGTTTCGTTCCGAGCCATTGCAATTATTTGACGCAAAAGCCCCGCACGACATGGCCGCGTATTGAAATTACTGCGTGACCGGGGAGACCAACATGTCGAAAGCCTTCATCGCGAAAGTGCTGCAGAACTCCGCCACCCTGACTGGCGCCGGCGCCAATCGCGCCGCCACAGACATGATGGCCGCCATCGTCAAGCAACTGAAGAAGACCGGCCGGTTTACCCTGCCAAGCTTCGGCACGTTCATCGTGCGCAAGACCAAGGCGCGCAAAGGCCTCAATCCGCGGACCGGCGAGTCGATCCGGGTGAAGGCTGGCAAGACCGTGCGGTTCAAGGCTTCGCCGACCCTTAAGAAGGGCGTCTAGAAGCTTGAGGCTCTCCCTCCGTGGGCATTCTGGTTGCCGAAGGCGCCAATCGGAACCTTTGCCCACTCCGCCCCAAACCTCGCCAAAGGACCATGGCCCTCTGGACACCCTTCACTTAAGTTAGGCGCTCCAGGACGCTATCCTGGCGGGGTTTGGGGCAGAGCCCCATGCTCCTGGTCATAACGACGTCGATTCGGACTCCGATTCTGAATCGGAGTCCGACTCCGAGCTTGAACTGTCCTCGTCCCGCAGCGGCACGCCAAGCTTTGCCAGCGCTGCCTCCACATTCGGGATTGCTGCCGCGCCGCCGGTTCCGGCCTCGCTTCGCCGCGTGGCTTCCTTGTCGGCCATGATCGCGTTTTCCGCGATCTTCCATCGCTTGCTCAGCTTGACAAGTTCCTTGGCCTCCTTGTCGGACAACGCATCGGGTTCTTTCTTGCCGAGTTCGGTCATCCGCCCGTGATCCGCTCGGCTGAACCGCCTCAGTGACAAAATCTCCTGGACCAGATCCATCTTCAGGGCCGCCTGGTCGGAGTTCCCGCCACCAGTCTTCAGGAAAGTATAGGCGGGCATCGTCCTGGTCGGCGCGGCGCGTATGGCGGCACCGGTCATGCCGGGCTTGACGTCGAGATACGAGGCCTGGACCTCCTGGCGCACCCGATTTGAGGGCCCAACCCCAAGCTTGCCTAGCACGGTCTTGGCTTCATCCACCTTCTTCTTCAGCGCGTCCAGCTTGCCGGCGGCTTCCTTGAGCCGGGTATCGAGTGCGGCCTGGGCTTTCTCGTCCTGGTTTTCTTCAGCCGCGGCGAGCGCCTCGGTCAGGCCCGCAACCCGCTCGGCGAGATGACCCGCCTCGGTCAGCTTGGCCTGGGTGGCGGCGTAGAGCTGAGCCTCCTTCGAGTTTCTTTTTAGCCGTTTGCCGTCCGCATCGGTGACCTCGTTCTTGAAGAATGCGCCCTGCTTCAACAGGTGCTCGATCGCCTGCGCCAGATAGTCGACCGACGGCTTGTAGTGGCCGCTCGAGTTGCTGATCGTGATGATCTTGCCGAAATAATCGAACTTGACGAAGCCGGCGGAGGCGGCAGGGCGCGAGCGCAGAATCGGTTTGCCCTTGGCATCCAGCGCCGCCTCGCCGTCCTCGCCGACAACCGCATCGCCGCCGAGCACGCTGGAATGGTGGATCGTCTCCAGCCTTTGATTGGGCCGCAGCCTCCTCTTGCGGCCGGCCAATATGGCGGGGCCGTCGGAAGTGTCTTCCTTGGTCGTGTTGCCATCCATGTCCGTGGTGGCGATCTGGTTATCGGTTTCCTTGAACGCGACCATGCGGCCCGAGGCGTCCATGACATAGCCCAGACTCTGTCCCGCGACGGATCTGCCATCCTTGGTGAATTGGCCGTCCTTGCCCATCACCAGCTCGTTCTGTTGCTGCTCTTGCTCGGTAAACAGACGGGTGGCGACGTGCGTCTGCTCGGCCGCCTCGGGAGTGGTCCCGCGCCATGCCGCCTTGTTGTGCTCGCCCGCGTATTCGGCGCCGACCGGCTTCGCCTTCATGCCGGTCGGCGTTGCGGCTTCGTCGATCTTGGCGTGCTGCTTCGCGCCATATTTCTCCTCGACGTCAAGTTCCTCCTCGGAACTCGATCCCGACGAGCTCTCCGAGAGGAACTGAAATGCCCGCCCCGCCGCGGAATTTGAGGCCGCTTCCTGCAACTGCATCAGAGTCGTGTAGTTGGAAGGGGCCAGCAGAGGCACATGGTCTGGAACCGAAGTGCTCTCCCCGGTTGTTTCCGACGTCGTCGGCAGCGTCTCGTAGGATGCTAACTCCTCCGGGCTGTCGTCGCCGGCAGGATCCGTTGCCATCAGCTC
>JAYTTA010000217.1:0-1928 GCA_043745345.1 Acetobacteraceae bacterium
GTTCGCTTCGTCATCGTCGCTCCTGATCCGCGGCAGCATCGCCGCTGTCAGGCAGGAAATCCAACTATCAGCCTGTCCGAATTTCCCGAGCCATCTCTGTGAGCTAATTGACAGCCCAATAGTAGGTCAGTCAGTTACGCAAGGGCCACAGATGAATAGATAACGAAAAAACGCACAAACAACCCGCTTCATGCCTGGAGAGCAGTCGCACGGGCAACCTGAGATATGTGATAGAGCTCCCGTATGGATCAGTTGCTGCTAAGCGTCTGGGAACGGTGGCAGTAGCTTCTCCGCTCTGCGCGCTCCGAAAGCAGACCATCCGCTTCCGGCCCGCTACAGCCGTCAACGCTGGCTAGTTCCCACGCGCACGAACAGGCTTTAAAACGGTCGTCGCTGTTCCGACTTATAAGTGCTCAGACAACACCGAAAGCGAATGGCGGCCATGGCGAACGGGTGGGCTCCAGACGGAGCTGTGCAGGATCAGATTGAAGACACCGTCACGGACGAAGTGCTGAGGGCGCGGGCGCGCATGCCAACAGGTGAGGGCGAGGCGCACTGCGTGGAATGCGGCGACGACATCCCGAAAGGGCGCCGCCTCGCGGTGCCGGGCGTCCGGACCTGCATTAAATGTCAGTCGGCTCGTGATTTCCGTCCGGCAGACATCGGGTTCAATCGCAGGGGCAGCAAAGACAGCCAGCTCAGATAATGCCATTGCTTTGTCGATCCGGCCCGCCTGGCTCCGTAATGGCCGGCATACGGGCGCCATTGAGCGGCAGATTGGGATTGCCCGCGCGGCAGATTCTCAGGATGTCCCTGCCAAAACGGATGCCTGCGCCTCCGCGCTCCCTTCAGCCGATCCAAACAACGGCAACCCGGCATCCTCGTGCATCGGCGCTTCGAGGTTCGACACCGTCACGCCGACCAACCTGATCCCCTCCTCGGGCGGGAAGACCAAACGAATGAGATCAAGGCTCGCTTGGCGCAGCTGTGCGTGCTGAGCCACCGCGCCCGCATAGCTGCGGCTTCGGGTGACCTGCTGGAAGTCTGCGAACTTCACCTTCACCGTCACGGTCCGGCCGAACGCCCGTGCGGTCTCGCACCACAACCACACGTCATCGGCCATCCTCGACACTCCGTCCTCGATCTCGGCAGCCTCGGTAAGGTCGCGGGCGAAGGTGGTCTCCGACCCGAAAGACTTGCGCGTCCAGTCGGGATCGACGGGCCGGTCGTCCTCGCCCCGCGCGATCGCATAGTAGCAGGCGGCGGCCTTGCCGAAATGCTCCTGCAGGAACGCCATCGACCTGGCCCGCAGATCGGCGCCGGTCCCAATGCCGAGCGCCTGCATCTTCCTAGCCGTCACCGGGCCGACGCCGTGAAAGCGGGCGACGGGCAGCGCCTCCACCCAGGCGGCTCCCATTGCCGGGCGTCACCGCAAACTGGCCGTTGGGCTTGCGGTGACCCGAGGCGAGCTTGGCGAGGAACTTGTTATACGAAATCCCGGCCGAAGCGGTCAGGCCGGTCTCCTCCAGGATGCGGGCGCGGATTTCCCTGGCCGTCGCCCAGGCCGTTGGCAGGCTCCGCAGGTTCTCCTTGACGTCGAGATACGCCTCGTCGATCGACAGCGGCTGGATGAGCGGTGTGTAGTCCGCGAAGATGCCGTGGATCTGCCGAGACACCGCCCGGTAAACCTCGAAGCGCGGCTTGACGAAAACCAGCTCGGGGCACCTACGAAGCGCCGTAACCGACGGCAGCGCTGACCTGACGCCGAACTGTCGCGCTTCGTAACTCGCGGCGGCGACGACGCCGCGGGCAGCCGGAGAACCGACCGCCACCGGCCGGCCGCGAGGTGCAGGATCGTCCCGCTGCTCCACGGACGCGAAGAAGGCGTCCATGTCGACGTGTATGACCTTGCGCGTTTGTTCGCGATC
>JAYTTA010000218.1:0-1927 GCA_043745345.1 Acetobacteraceae bacterium
TCGACAGACACGGGCTGACGGCGGACAGCGTGCGGGTTGGGGCGGACGAAATTGCCGCCGCGACAAACTCGATCCCGGCGGCGCTTATGATAGTGTTGCGGTTGGCGGCGGAACGGATAGAGGCGTTTCACCGCGCCCAGATGCCGGCTGATCTGCGCATGACCGATACGGCCGGGCTTACCTTGGGGTTGCGCTGGGGGCCGCTCGACTCGGTCGGGCTTTATGTGCCGGGCGGCAAGGCGGCTTACCCGTCGTCGGTTCTGATGAACGCGCTGCCGGCGCGGGTGGCGGGGGTTGGGCGAATCGCGATGTGCGTGCCGACGCCGGACGGTGTGCTCAATCCGCTGGTGCTGGCGGCGGCCGACTTGGCGGGCGTGTCGGAGATTTACCGCGTCGGCGGCGCGCAGGCAGTTGCGGCACTTGCCTATGGGACCGCAAGCATCGCGGCGGTGGACCGCATCGTCGGACCGGGCAATGCCTATGTCGCCGAGGCCAAGCGCCAGGTATTCGGCCGGGTCGGGATCGACAACATCGCTGGCCCGTCGGAGGTGCTGGTCATCGCCGGCGCCGCCAACGACCCCGCGCATGTGGCGATGGACCTGCTGGCGCAGGCCGAGCATGACGAGGCGGCGCAGTCCATCCTGATCACCGACGATGCGGCCTTCGCCGACGCGGTGGCGGCGGCGGTGATGGCGGCGCTGGCCGGGCTGCCGCGCGCCGCGATCGCGGCCGCGAGCTGGGAGCGGCACGGCGTGATTATTCATGTGCGTGACTGGGACGAGGCGGTAGCGCTATGCGACCGGATCGCGCCCGAGCACCTACAGGTCATGACGCCCGAGCCTGAGGCACTTTTTGCCCGCATTCGCCATGCGGGAGCCGCTTTTCTCGGGCCATGGTGCCCGGAGGCGGTCGGCGATTACGTCGCGGGTCCGAATCACGTGTTGCCGACGGGGCGCACGGCGCGGTTCGCCTCGGGGCTCAGCGTGTTCGATTTCCTCAAGCGCACGACCTGGGTTTCGGCGGATGCAGCCGCGTTGCGTGCGGTCGGCCCGGCGGCGGTGGCGCTGGCGGCGGCGGAAGGTCTGGACGCGCATGGCCGCAGCATCGCGCTTCGGCTGGCGCTCAACGCCGGCGACTGAATGGCGGGTTGCTTGACCTTGCCTGGGGTGGCGACCATGTTCCGCCCGCGAATGCAACCTGTGAATGAGGACTAATGTCTAAAGAAGAGATGATTGAGTTCAGCGGCACCGTAATGGAGCTGCTGCCGAACGCCATGTTCCGCGTGAAACTCGAGAACGAGCATACCATCCTGGCCCATACCAGCGGCAAGATGCGCAAGAACCGCATCCGCGTGCTGGCCGGCGACCGGGTCAATGTCGAGATGACGCCGTACGACCTGAGCAAGGGCCGGATTACTTTCAGATTCAAGTGATTCCGACCGACATAGTGCTTGCGTCGGCCAGCCCTCGCCGGCTGGCGCTACTGGCGCAGATCGGCATCGTTCCCATCCGGGTGATTGCCGCCGACATCGACGAAACCCCGAAACGAGACGAGTTGCCGCGCGAGCTGGCGCAGCGGCTGGCGCGCGCCAAGGCTGGTCATGTGGCGGTTCCCGGCGCCTTTGTGCTGGCGGCCGATACTGTAGTGGCGCTTGGCCGGCGTATGTTGCCGAAGGCCGAGGATGCGCACACCGCCCGCGTCTGCCTGGAGAAACTTTCCGGACGGCGGCATGCGGTGATCACCGCCGTTGTGCTGCTGGCGCCTGATGGACGGCGAACGGAGCGCGTCGTGGAAAGCACGGTCGCGTTCTCGCGACTGACCGCGGCACAGATGAGAAATTACATCGCGACCGACGAGTGGCATGGCAAGGCCGGCGGCTACGCCATCCAGGGTGTTGCCGCGGGTTTCGTGCGGTTCCTATCCGGCT
>JAYTTA010000219.1:0-1926 GCA_043745345.1 Acetobacteraceae bacterium
GTGCGCGAGGTCGAGGATGGGCTGGTCGCTCGGCTGCCGCCGGCGTTGCTGCGCGATGCCCATCATTTGTTGATCCTGCACGGACGCTACGTGTGCAAGGCCCGCGCACCCGAATGCTGGCGCTGCGTGGCGGCGGCCTGGTGCTGCTTTCCCGGCAAATCGGCGCGGCCCGCCGTCAGGCCGGCACAATCCATGAAACGTTGACCGAAGCTGCTATTCGGCGGCGACGGCCAAGCTGCGGGGAAGCACCGCCACCACCGAGATCACCCCGACCACCTGGTTCAGGTTGCCTTCGATCCGGTGCAGCAGGTCCGGCTCCAGCTGCTCGACCGCGATCTCGGCATGGACCGTATCGCCGGTGCGCGACGACCACATCCGGTCCGGCGAGATGTCCCGCTTGGCGAAGGGCTGCAGCAACCGGGACAGCAGGCCAGGTGAGACCTCAGCCTCGACCATGTAGCGGACGGAGACGAACGCGGGTTTGGCAGAGTTAGGGTAGGCGGGTGTTGAATAAGGGGGCATGAACTGATCTCCGAGCGAATTTCCGATCATTCAGAACGCGACAAACCCGGCAGCCTTTTCAGGCAGCCGGGGCGCTAATTCGAATGAGGGTGCTCCGGGAGTCCATGTTTGAAACGTATACCGGTTGGGCTCAGCTGAAAAGGGCCTGCCTCGACAGCACAACTTCATTTGAACCGATCACGGAAAGAGTTCGGAACGAGGCGACGACGTCCAACCCGCCGGCGCCGCGCAGTAGAATAAGGTCGGCGGGCTGGTCAAGAAAGCGGATCGCCAGGTCGTTGTCCGCGTTGGCCGGGGTAATCTGGAGGTGGATCAGGTCGGTCTTGAGGATCACCAGCTCGTCGCCCCGGTCCAGGCTGAAGTTGCTGATGTCGAGCACCCCGTCGCCGCTTGCCGACGCGATCGTCCCGTCAAAGCCCCTTGGCACGGGAGCGCTATAGACAATCCGGGATGGGTTCGCGGTGCTGTCGGAACTGAGTGGGACTACCTGGCCGGCGGTCAGAACCGTGCTGTTGCCCGACATCGTCAGCGCCAGCCCGTTGACCAGGAAGCCGCCGCCGGCGGAAGAAAGGTGAAGCTCGTTGAAGGCGAGCGCGACTGGCTTGCCGTCGGCACCCGTGAGGTTAGCCAAATTGATGGTGGCGATCGAGGGGTTGCCGGGCTGGAACCGCCCGGTACTTTGGATCGGCGGCGGGCTGCCGGCATAGACCAGCCGGCCATGGTCGAACAGCTGCACGATCACCTCCTTGCCCTCCACTGTCTGCAGCAGCGACAGCTGCAGCGTGGCGGCGATGGCGGTGCCGCTCCAGATAAAATCCAGCTCGTCGTGCAGGCCTTGCGGCGCACCCGGCGCGAACCAGTCGGTGTAGTTGCCGTTGAGCTCGAAATTGGCGGAGTCCTGGCCGCCGCCGGCGGTTTCCCACGCATCCGGCTCAGCCAGGCCAAAGCCGGGCGCATGCGGGAACGGCGTGTAAGGCGCGGTTGCGATGTCGCCGGCATGGAATGTCAGGTCGAGCAGATTGGCGGCGGACTTGCCTGCCAGCGCCGGCAGCCGCCAGGCGGTGGCCAGTGCGGGCGAGGCGTAGAAGTCGGCGTAGGAGGTAAAAATCGAGGCGGCGCCGTGCACGGTGCGCCGGTCGATAGCGCTCTTCTCGCCGGGAACGTCGGCCAGCGAGGCGATCGTCCAGTTACGCTCCAGGGCGGCCGGCCCGCCGGCATCGACCCGGCCGATGATGCGGAACCCGGCAACCGGGACGGCATCCGTCATCCATTGTGTCAGCTGCTGGCTGCTCGACTGCGTGTAGAGCTCGGAGAAGCCGAGCCGGATTATGCCGTCGGTCGCCGCACTGCCCGGATGCGGGCCGAATTTCAGGATGGTGGGCAGAGCGGCGTCGGCCGGCGGTG
>JAYTTA010000220.1:0-1925 GCA_043745345.1 Acetobacteraceae bacterium
TCGCCCGCACGCCGGCTTCGCGCCGCCAGTTTATCAAGGGCGTGATAGCCTCTGGCGCAGCGGTTTCATCCGCGAGTTATATGTTCCGCTCGTCACCCGCTGAAGCGCAGGCCGCTGCGGCCGGCGCCGTCGAGCGCATGATCACGCTCAATATCAATGGCCGGGATCGCCGTGTTGACGTGACGCCGAATGAAACGCTGTCCCATACGCTGCGCTACAAGCTTGGGCTCACCGGGACCAAACTGGGCTGCGACCATGGTGAATGCGGCGCCTGTACGGTGCTCGTCGATGGTCTGAACATCTATTCGTGCACCACTTTGACCCATCGCGCCCGCGGCTCGAAGATTACAACCATCGAAGGCCTGCAGGGCCCTAACGGGGAACTGCACAAGGTGCAGAAAGCCTTCATCGAGGAAATCGCCCCGCAATGCGGGTTCTGCACGCCAGGCCAGATTATGTCGGCTGTGGCGCTACTCTCTGCCAACCCGAAGCCGAGCGTTGATGAGGCGCGTGTCGCCATGTCTGGCAATCTGTGCCGCTGCGGCGCTTACGATCACTATCTGAAAGCGGTCATGCGCGCCGCGAAGGAGGCGTGAAATGGCTTACAAACTCATTGGCAAGAACTTCACTCCGCCGGACCTCGTCGCCAAGGTGACAGGCGCCGCGAAATATGCCGAAGACATGCGCGCCGACGGCATGGCCTTCTGCAAACTCCTTCTCAGCCCGATTCCACACGCCAACGTCAAGAGCATCGACGACAGCGAAGCCAAAAAGCTCAAGGGCTACATCGGCTTTATCGCGGCGAAGGATGTGCCGCAATTTCCGCCGCCCGAGCAGCCGATTCTCACCGACGAGCCGATGTTCGTTGGCGCCCCGATCGCCGCCGTTCTGGCCGAGACGGAAGCCATCGCCGTCGAAGCAGTCGAGAAGATCAAGGTGGTTCTGGAGCCGTTGCCGTTCACAGTGGACCCGCTTGAGTCGCTTTTTCCGCAGGGCCCCAATGCGCGTTCCAACGGCAATGTCGCCAACGTGCGGCTCAAATTGCAAACGGTAAAGTGGGAGGCTAGCGATTTTGCCGCCGCTGGCGACAACAAGCTGCCGATGGGCAAGCCCGCCGAGAGCTGGCACTACGGCGATCTGGAGCAGGGCTTCAAGGATGCCAAAGTCGTCATCGAGGAGAGCTTCGTCACCGCCGGCTACTCGCATCATTCGATGGAGCCGCGTTCAGCCATGGCCTACTGGCAGAATGGCAAGTGCATCATCCATCCCTCGACGCAGAGCCAGACCTTTATTGTCCCCGGACTCGCCAAGTATATCGGCATCAAGCCGGAAGATTTGATCCTCGTCGCCGAATATTGCGGCGGCGGGTTCGGCTCCAAGGGCACTGAATATCCGATTATGTCGGTGCCAGCGCATCTGTCGAAAAAATTCAATCGTCCGGTGATGATGCGCATCTCGCGCGGCGAGGAATACGCGCTGGGTTCGGCCCGCCCGGGCTTTCAGGGCTACGCGAAAATCGGCTTCCGCGCCGATGGCCGCGTCACTGCCATGGACATCTACGTCATTCAGGAAAACGGCCCGCATATGGGCTTCTGGGATTTCCGCAACGCCGGGGAAGCGACATCCTACATGTACCAGCCGCTGGCCATGCGCTGGCAGGGCATTTCGGTGCTCACCAACACGCCGCCCAGAGGACCGCAACGCGGCCCCGGCGAGAACCAGACAGCTGCCGCCATCGAGCCGCTGATGGACAAGGCGGCGCGCCAGCTCGGCATCGACCGGCTTGCCCTGCGCAAGATCAACGCGCCCACGAAGGACGCGACGGTCAGCGAGGAACTTACGAAGGTGACCAGCTCCTACGTTAACGAGGCGCTCGACATGGGCGCAAAGTCGTTCAACTGGGAGGAGCGTTCCAAGCGTTCCGG
>JAYTTA010000221.1:0-1908 GCA_043745345.1 Acetobacteraceae bacterium
ATGGTTGAAGTCCCGATCTTCTGAAAACTGAGCATGCGGAACAATTCACCAAAACCTTCGATGCGTTTTTCTAATACGCGATCGAAGGCTTCCGGTGTCACGTCGCGACCCGTGATGCCGGTACCGCCAGTTGTAATTACGACATCCACGGTGTGATCGAATATCCACCGGCGCAGCAACGCCTCGATCCGGTCTGCATCGTCGATTTCAAGCGCACGATCCGCCAGCACATGTCCGGCCGCGACTATTCTTGCCGCAAGCAGATCACCAGACGTGTCGGTCTCATGAGTCCGCGTGTCGGAGACAGTAAGAACGGCGATTCGTACTGGCAGGAAGGTCCGGCCTTGATCGATGCCAGCCATGCCGGGTTCCTCCTGGTTGGTATCGTGGAAATACGCGCCTTAATGCAAGGTCGCGGAAATTAGCGGTTGAATGGCGGCAGGGTTGGCGAGCAGCGTAAAACGCGGGAATGCCCCCGCGGAGAGTTGGTCCAGGCTGGCGGTCGGCAAGTTCATGCGTGCGGCGTAGATCCAGCTATAGGCTAGCACACGCTGCACGAAGGCCCGAGTCTCCCAGGCGGGAATGGCCTCGATGAACAGCAGAGGATCGCCGTTGTCACGCATCGCCACAGACCATCGGGCCAAGTTGCCGGGACCGGCATTGTAGCTGGCGAGAAGGCGGATCAGGTCGCCGCCGACCTGTTCCTGGGTGGCGAGAAAGCCGACATAGCGTTGGCCGAGTTCCAGATTAAGCCCAGGATCATGTAGCTGCGCATCGGCGAGCGGCCGCCCACCCGAAATATACCGGGCGGTGACCGGCATCAGCTGCATCAGGCCCCGCGCGCCGGCGGGCGACACCGCGCCGGCATCGAAGTTCGACTCAAGCCGGGTCAGCGCATAGATCAATGCCGGATCGACCTTGAAGCCGCCGCGTGGCGACAGCCGCGGAATAGGGAAACGCAAATCGTCGCGTGGCTTACCGTCGGCAGCCTGGACCTGACCGGCGAGTTGGGAGGCGAGGTTGGTCAGCCCGGCCGCGTTGGCGACCAGCAGAAGCGATCGCGCAAATCCCGGGTTAGCCTCCACGGTCGGCCATAGCGAACGCAACTCGGCCTCCGCGCGTTCGGGTTGATCGACCTGCAATAGCGCGAACGCCCGCATTCCCTGAGGCGTAGCCTCCATGGCGGCGACATCCGCATCACCCAGCAATTCCGTGTTGCGTACGATGCCGAACGATTGGCCGAGCGCGCGCAATGCCAGTTGCCCGTGAAAGGTGCGGCGTTCCTCGGCGGCACGGCGCATCCAGGGTGCATAGCCTGTAGCGTCGCCGGTGCGCAGATGCGCGCGCGCGGCCCAGAACGCACTGGCGGCACGTAATGCGGCGGGTGCAATCGCAGCGCGGGTGGCGGCCTCGAAATGGGACTGCGCAAGTTCCGGCAGGTCCAGCCGCCAAGCGGCCAGACCCGCGATGTAGCCGGCCAATCCAACCTGCTGATTGGCGGGAGCCCAACGGATAGCCATGGTCGCGACGCTCAGCGCCTCGGCATCCCGGTTCTGGGTGAACAGCACCTGCGCGACCTCGGCGCGGAGCTGCGCCGCATAGCCGGGCGATAGATTGCGGGTTGCGGCAATCATGCGTAACGCGGCAGCCGAGCCGGCATCCCAAGTACGATTGACGACTCGGCGGTCCAGAGCGGTGTCGCGGTCCAACGCGCGGCCACGCGGATCTGCCTCTTCCGGAATCGCATCCATCGGCAGGGACCCTGTCAGACTAGAAAACGTCGGTGCCGGCGGCAAGATTGAACCTGGGGCTGCACGGCGCACTAGCAACGCATGGATTGCGGGTGCATCGGGTTGGTCGGCGAAGCGGCCAAGCCAAGCCGCGAGTTCAGCCGGGTTCGGCCGGTAT
>JAYTTA010000222.1:0-1906 GCA_043745345.1 Acetobacteraceae bacterium
TGCCGGGGGCGGCCAAGCTGAAGGCCCAGATGGGCGACGCCAATATCGACACGGCGATCCTGAAGCGTCAGGCAGCGATCATCTCATCGATGACAAAGAAGGAAAAGAAAACGCCCGACATCATCAAGGCGAGCCGCAAGAAACGTATCGCCGCAGGGTCGGGTACGTCGGTTCAGGAGGTCAACAAGCTGTTGAAACAGTTCGACGACATGTCCTCGATGATGAAAAAGATGAGCAAGCTCGGCCAGAAGGGTCTGATGCGGCATGGATTGGGGGCCCTCATGCCGAAAGGCATGTCCGGCAACCGCCGTCCCTTCTGAATTTTTACCAACGAATACAACGGAGCGATCGACTTATGGGTCTCAGGATCAGGCTTGCCCGCGCTGGCGCCAAGAAGCGTCCCTACTATCACATAGTGGTTGCTGACAGCCGCAGCCCGCGCGATGGCCGGTTCATCGAGCGTCTGGGCAGCTACAACCCGATGCTGCCGGCCGAGCATGAGGACCGGGTGCGGCTGCTGCCCGAGCGGATCGCGCACTGGGTGAGCGAGGGCGCGCTGGCGACCGACCGGGTGGCCAAGTTCTTGGGCAAGGCCGGGCTGGCGCCGATGCCGGTGTACCGCGAGCAGCCGGTGCAGTCGGCGCCGAAGAAGAAGGCGCAGGAGCGCGCCAAGGCCGCCGCCGGCGCCTGATTTTTCCAAGTGCCGAACCCACTCATCCTGTTGGGCGTGATCGGCCGGCCGCATGGCGTGCGGGGGCTGGTGCGCGTTGTCAGTTACACGGCCGATCCGTCGGACCTGACCGCATACGGTGTTTTATCCGATGCGCAGGGCCGGCAGTTCGACCTTGTCTGGCGGGCGGCGGGGACGGCGGAAATATCGGAGGTCATCGACGGCCGACGCGTGAAGGTCGCTAGCCGGGAGGCGGCCGAGACGCTGACGAACGTGAAGCTGTTCGTCGCACGTGGAAAACTGCCGCCGCCGGACGAGGACGAGTTCTATTTTTCCGATGTGATTGGTCTTACGGCAGTCGATGCGGGCGGGACGGCGGTCGGCATCGTCACGGTGGTGCATGATTACGGCGCCGGCGCCAGTATCGAGATCGAGCGCGCCGGGCAGTCGCCGTTGATGCTGCCGTTCACGCGCGCCTGCGTGCCGGAGGTCGATACCAAGGCAGGGCGCATCGTGGTGATGCCGCCCGACGAAATCCTGGTGCCCGACGACAGCCGCGAGGCCGCCGAGTAATGTTTCGGAGTTCCGTTCTGACGCTGTTTCCGGAGATGTTTCCGGGTTCGCTCGGTCTTTCGCTTGCCGGCCGGGCGCTGGAAACCGAAAAATGGTCGCTGCAGACCGTGAACCTGCGGGACTTTGCGGGCGATCGGCACCGCACCGTCGATGACACACCATTCGGCGGCGGCGCCGGGATGGTGATGCGGCCGGATATCGTTGCCGCGGCACTGGCCTCGGTCGATGACGGCAGGCCGCGTGTGTTCCTTACACCGCGCGGGCGAAAACTGACCCAGGCGGATGTGCGCGGCTTTACCGCTGGCCCCGGCATCATTCTGCTGTGCGGCCGCTATGAGGGCGTCGATCAGCGCGCCATCGAGGCCGGCGGCTGGGATGAGATCAGCATCGGCGACTACGTGCTGTCGGGCGGCGAACTCGCCGGCCAGGTGCTACTCGATGCCTGCGTGCGGCTGCTGCCGGGGGTGATGGGGGCGGCCGAGAGCGCGCTTGAGGAGAGTTTTGCCGAGGGGCTGCTGGAATATCCGCAATTTACCCGGCCGGCGGAGTGGCTTGGCCATGCCGTGCCGGAGGTGCTGCTGTCGGGCAACCATGCCGCGGTCGCGGGGTGGCGGCGCCAGCAGGCCGAGGCGGCGACCCGGGAGCGGCGGCCGGATTTATGGG
>JAYTTA010000223.1:0-1895 GCA_043745345.1 Acetobacteraceae bacterium
GTTAGCCGGTGCCGCCTGCGCGCAAACCGCCCCGGATCTGGTTTCGCAAACTGAACTACGGGTTTGCGCCGATCCGAGTAATCTGCCGTTCTCGAATCACCAGGGGCAGGGTTACGAGAACAAGATCGCTGAGCTAGTCGCCCGTGAATTGAAGCTCAAAGTGACCTACACGTGGTTTCCTGACAGCCAGGGTTTCGTCCGCGGCACGCTGATGAAACATCGCTGCGACGTCGTAATGGGCACGGTGTCGGGTGTGGAGGACATGTCCACGACCGATTCATATTACCATACTGGCTACATGATGGTGACGCGCGCGGCTGACAACATCACTACCGATCGCGTCAGCGACTGGCATATTGCCGGCCGCCGCTTCGGCATCATCGCGGCGACCCCGCCGACCAACCTCGTGGTCGAACACAATCTGATGGACCAGACGGCGATCTATCAGTTGATGGTCGATACCCGAATCGATCAGCCTGCACATGCGATGGTCACGGACATCGCGGGTGGGCGGGTCGATGTCGGTCTGTTGTGGGGACCGATTGCCGGCTTCTACACCAAGCACGACGGGTTGAAACTGCGTCTCACTTTCCTGAACCCCGAAGGCAGCAAGGTCCGGTTGGACTACCACATTGCGATGGGTGTCCGCCCGTCCGACATCATTTTCCGCCGGCGGCTGAACGACGTCATCGCCCGCAACCGCCAGCAGATTACCCAGATCCTCGTCGATTACGGGGTGCCTATGCTGGATGAGCAGAATCGGCCCATCCCGCCAGCACATTGATAGGGTCGAGTTCCTGGGGCCGGATGGCTGAACACCAAGTGGGTGCCAATCCCAACGAAAATGCTATCCCATCTCCAACGGACTGAAGAATCCGTCGGAGGAGTGGGGATGTCGGTGATCAGGCGGGCTATCAGCGTCGCGCAATCACCGGCCGTCGCGGCGGCCGACCTGTATGCGGCCCTGTGGCAGCCGGGCTGCTGCCTGGCGCTGGTTTTCGTGTCGGCTAGCATGGACCTGCCGGCTTTTGCCGCTGCCATTGCCCAGCTGTTCGGTGATGTGCCGGTGGCCGGCTGCACGACATCGGGCGAGATCGGGCCCGGCGGATATGCCGACGGCACGGTGGTCGGCATTAGCCTCGCCGCCCCGGATTTCGCAGCCTCGATAGGCCTGATCGAAAATCTCGATTGCATGGACCTCGCTGCGATGCAGAACACCGTCCGCTGCACCCGCCTGGCGATGCACGACGCCGCGCCCTGGGCGCGCCACGAGAACCTGTTCGCCATCACACTGATCGATGGTATGTGCGGCTGCGAGGAGCTAGTGGCCAGCGCCGCATCGGCAGCTCTGGCCGGCATTCCGCTATGCGGCGGGTCGGCCGGCGACGGATTGCAGTTCCGACAAACCTTCGTCCTGCACAACGGCGCATTCCACATCAACTGCGCGCTCATCGCGGTGGTTGCCACGCGCCGCCGCTTCCAGGCTTTCAAGACCGAACACTTCTTGCCCGGCTCGGAAAAGATGGTGGTGACGGAGGCCGACCCGCGGCGCCGCGTAGTGACCGAGATCAACGCCGAACCTGCCGCGCGCGAGTATGCTCGCGTCGCAGGCCTGACGCTGGACGACCTAACGCCAGCCAGCTTCGCTACCCACCCGCTGGTGGTGCGCGTCGGCGGCCAGTGTTTCGTGCGATCGATCCAGCGAGCCAACCCGGACGGCAGCCTGGTTTTCCTGTGCGCCATCGACGAGGGCGTGGTGCTCACGGTAGGGTGCGCGGGCGACCTGATCGGCAATCTGGCGCAGAGCTTCTCGGCCATCGAGGCGCGCATCGGTAAACCCGACCTGGTCATCGCGTTCGACTGCATGCTGCGCGGCTTCGAGCTGGACCAACGGC
>JAYTTA010000224.1:0-1894 GCA_043745345.1 Acetobacteraceae bacterium
GCGGCTGTTGCATGTCTGGCATCCAGCAGAGATGGTGGCCGCCGGGCGCCAATCTAGAAGGCCGGGCGCGGAACCGCCGGCGGCAGGGTCCGTTATCCGCCGGGCCGACCCGCCTGATGGACTGATCGACTAGTGGGCGGTTCGGAACGGAACAGGAAAGTCGGAGCGGACGGCGCTCTAGAGAGATGGAAAATGCGGCTCCGATTTTTGGATAGCAACACAGCGGTCGAGATACTCGTCGGCAGACGCAGCATTCACGCCGCGCATCTCGAGATAGACCGGCTTCGACAACGAACCGGTCAATCCGATGACGTGATGGCCTCGCCCGCCCGCTCCGTGCGATGGAGCGAAATCTGGAACGAGCTGCCGGTGGCGCTGCTGATGCGCCGGCAGCAACAGCTGTACGGCGTCGTCTGGCTGTTCTATCGCCGCAAGTACGGCCTCCCAATCGGATTGGCGAAGGCCGGCAACCTGTGTGGCCAAGGCAGCGTGGTGGCCGATATCGTCGACCGGGTCTCGGTGCTCGAAACCGCCTCGCGTGTTCTGCTGCGCCACAGGTTGGCCCACACGGTGGTCGTCTCGACGCTTTGGACCGGCCACGCCGCCGGCTTCGAGCCGCCCGTCGCCCACATCAGGGGCCAATGGCTTTTGCGGGACGTTCGCTTCCGGTTGGACCTGGATGGCGGCCATGAGGCGACCCTGCAGCGGCTGAGCCATAAGATGCGCCGCAACCTGCGTTACTACCGGCGCCGGGCCGAAGCCGAATTCGGTTGCGAGTTCGTGCCGGAGCTGACCCATGAGCAGCGAAACGAGGCCGTGGCAGCGTTGTTCGACCAAGCCCCCTTCCAGATCGGCGCGCGACGCGCGTGGCAGATGGAAGCCGCGCTGCGCGTCACCCCGGGGGGCTTGGCGATGGGATTACGGGATCGCCACGGAACTTGGCTGAGCTACATCGCCGGCTGGCGCTCCGCCGACGGCCTCCATGTCGACTGGCAGCTCAACCTCGTCTGCCACAAGCAGGCCTCGATCTCGACCGTCATGCGCGCCTACATGCTGGAGTACGAGGCGGCCCGGAGCACGCCGGCGATCCTGTTCGTCGGCCTGACGTCGGATTTCTGGAGCCGGGCGTGCGAGCCGGATGTCTGCGCCGACCTGCTCGCGACCCGTCCCGGTTTCACCGGAAACCTGGCCCGGTGGCTGGCACGCTGGATCAGCTCGGAAGGCCAGGTGGCCCGGCTGCATGACCAGGCCGCGTTGGCGCAATCGCCTTAGATCATTATGAATTTGGAGACTTCATCCGAAGTCATAAAAATAATCGATAAAACAGAAACCTAGAGGGTGATGATGTCTCTATCCAACATCATCGCCCTCTAGCCACCCTCCAGATAGGCCGCGCGGATTTCGGGCCGGGCCAAAAGCTCGGCGCCGGTGCCGGCCATGGTGATGGCGCCGTTGACCAGCACGTAGCCGCGGTGCGCCAGGCGGAGCGCCTGAAACGCGTTCTGCTCGACCAGCAGCACGGTCAGGCCGGTGCGGCGGTTGAGGTCGCGGATGGCGGTGAATATCTGCCGCACCATCAGCGGTGCCAGGCCTAACGACGGCTCGTCGAGCAGCAGCAATCTGGGCCGCGACATCAGGGCGCGGCCGATCGCCACCATCTGCTGCTCGCCGCCCGACAGCGTGCCGGCGCGCTGGCCACTGCGTTCGGACAGCCGCGGAAACAACGAGAACACGTCGTCCAGGGTGGCCTTGATGTCGGAGTTGCCGGCGACCTCCGCACCCATCTGAAGATTTTCATATACCGTCATGCGGCCGAACACGCGGCGGCCTTCGGGCGACTGGGCGATGCGCCGCCGCATAATCTCGAACGTCGGCAGGTTGGCTATCTCTTGGC
>JAYTTA010000225.1:0-1893 GCA_043745345.1 Acetobacteraceae bacterium
ATCATGGCCTGATCCTCCAGCAGCCCGACGGCGGTCACCCGGCCCAGCCGCCAGGCATGGTCGATGCGGCCATCCTCGCGGCCGAGTTCGGAGAGCACGAAGTCAAAAGCTTTACCGGCGAGATCGAGCCAGTCCGGCCGGTCGAACACCAGGCCGGCACGGACCAGGGCGGCGATCGTCAGGCCGTTCCAATCGGCGAGCACCTTGTCATCGCGGCCCGGGCGGACGCGTTGGTCGCGTGCCGCCAGCAGCGTGGCGCGCGATGTGGCCAACCGAGACTCCTGTCCGGACGATTCGGGCGGTGTCAGGCGGCGGAGGACTGTTTTCCCTTCCCAGTTGCCAGCTTCGGTCACGTCGTAGGCAGCCATGAACGGCGGCGCGTCCAGGCCGAGCAGCCCGACCACTTCGCCTTCGTTCCAGACATAGAATTTGCCCTCGACGCCCTCGCTGTCGGCGTCCTCGGATGCGGCGAAAGCCGACCGCCCGGCGATTTCTCCGGTTGTCATGTCGCGCACGAGCCAGCCGACGGTATCGGCCGCGCGCTGCCGGTAAAGCGCATCCGGGCGGTCGGCATGGGTGAGCGCAAGGAGTTCCAGAATCTGGGCATTGTCGTAGAGCATCTTTTCGAAATGCGGCACCAGCCAGACATCGTCGGTCGAGTAACGGGAGAAACCTCCGCCGAGATGATCGTAGATGCCGCCTTGTGACATTCGTTCCAGCAGCAGGTGGGTGGCGGCGCGGCCCTCGGTCCCGACGGTGCGAAAGTCGTTCTGCCATAGGAAGAAGAAGATCGGAGGGTTGGGGAATTTGGGTGCGCCGCGCAGGCCGCCATGGACGGGGTCGGTCATCCGCTGCAGGCCCGCGGCGGCGGTGGCGAGGTCGGCCGGCCCCGGCAGCTCGCCCGGTTGCGCCGCCGACAAGGTGACAAGCGCCTGGCGCAGGGCCTGCGTGTTGTGGGCGATCCGGCTGTCATCGCCGGCAAAGGTCTCGGCGACGCCCTCCAGCACCTGCGCGAATGACGGCCGGCCCCAGCGCGGCTCGGGCGGGAAGTAGGTCCCGCCCCAGAACGGCGAGCCGTCAGGCGTGAGGAACATGGTCAGCGGCCAGCCGCCGGCCTCGCCCAGTGCCTGCAGCGCCGACATGTAGATGTGATCGATGTCGGGCCGCTCCTCGCGGTCGACCTTGATGTTGACGAACAGCCGGTTCATCAGCGCCGCGGTCTCGGCGTTCTCAAACGATTCGTGCGCCATGACGTGGCACCAGTGGCAGGCGGCGTAGCCCACCGACAGCAATATCGGCCGGTTGAGCGCGCGGGCTTCGGCCAGCGCCGCCGGCCCCCACGGCCGCCAGTGCACCGGGTTTTCGGCATGCTGCAGCAGATAGGGCGAGGTCTCGAGCCACAGCAGATTGGCCGGTTGCATGAGCGTGTCCCTTGGGTATTTCGGCCGCGACACTATAGATAAGTATCAAGCCGATGGCTTCCCACCCGGAGGCTTCCCATTTGGACCCCGGAGATCAAACGATGAGCGACCGCCAGATCGGCGAACGACGGCAGGACGACCCGCCGATGTACTTTGACGCCCATGTCTTCGTCTGCACCAACCGTCGCCCGGACGGTCATAAGCGCGGTTGCTGCGCCGCCGGCGGGGCGGAGGTGCTGCGCGATTACATGAAGGCGCGGGTCAAGGAGCTTGGTCTGTCCCGGGTGCGGGTCAACAGCGCCGGGTGCCTGGATCGGTGCGAGCAGGGACCGTGCGTGGTGATCTATCCGGAGGGCGTCTGGTACAAGATCGACAGCCGCGAGGCGGTCGACGAGATGTTGCAACGGCATCTGCGGGACGGTGAAAGGATGCCCGAACGGATGCTGCCCGCGGAATCGGCATAGTTGAAATC
>JAYTTA010000226.1:0-6867 GCA_043745345.1 Acetobacteraceae bacterium
CCGCATCTGGAAGGGGCGGGCGATCAGGCGGCCATCGTGCTGTTCAGCATTCGCGGCGGCACCGGCGACATGTTCGCGGTGTTCGAGCCAGGGTCCGACGAGGTGCACAAGCTCAGCTTCGCTGATTTCCAGGCGGCGCTGGCCGACCAGATCGCCACCGGGGCCGCATCGAAGGTCGCCTGACGGGTAGCTATTGGGGTGCGCCGGTCTGACCGAAGCGCGCTTTTCGACCATGAAGAAATCCTGGCGGGAAGAAAATTTCATTGTCTAAGTCATCGAACGCCGGCCTCCCATGCCGATACGGTCGGTTTCCGGAAATTAATTATATTTGGCAACAAAAAAGTCGGACGCCGCCGCGGTTGTCAGCGGCACGTAGATGCTGCCGCAGGCGAGGCTGACACGGGCGCCGATCCGGTCTGACAGGGCGCCCAGCCGATCGACCCCACGCCCATGCAGAGGAAGCCAAGTATCGCGGCACTGGAAATTCCGGCGCGCGACCGCCCCATGGCCTGGGCGATCGGTTACAGGAACACGCCCAAAGACATCAACGAGCCGATGCCGATGCAAGGTCGCCACCATGCCGACCCCAACGATGACGCAGCCGTAATTGCGTTTCATGCCGCCCTCCGTGCCGTATCAAGAAAGCATGGAGCGTTGCCCCTAACCCCGCCCCACCTTCAAGCATTGGGATAGCGCCCTGGAGCGGCTAACCTAAGTCGAGGGGTTCCAAGGGGCGTTGCCGCCAATGCTTGAAGGTGGGTTTGGACGAAGCCCAACCTTGCTTGCCATATCCTCAGGTCCCGAAAGCAGAAGCTCGTCGGCCAGGTGACACCGAACCAGGTGGCCCGGCGCCAGCTCGCGCAGCTGCGGGGGCTCGCGCGAGCAGCGTTCCACGGCATGGCGGCAGCGCGGATGGAAGTAGCAGCCCGACGGCGGTGCCGCCGGGCTCGGCACCTCGCCGCCCAGGATCGCGTCGAAAACCCGCACCCGCGGGTCGGCCACCGGTACCGCGCGCATCAGCGCCGCCGTGTAGGGATGCCGGGGACGATCGAATATCGCGGCCGCCGGCGCCAGCTCCACCAGTTGGCCGACATACATCACCGCGACCCGGTCCGAGATGTGGCGGACCACCGAAAGGTCGTGCGCCACGAATACGAAGGTGAGCTTCAGCGACGCCTGCAGCTCGAGCAGCAGGTTGAGCACCTGCGCCTGGACCGAGACATCCAGCGCGGAGACCGGCTCATCGGCGACCACCAGCCGCGGATTGGTCGACAGCGCGCGGGCGATGCCGATGCGCTGGCGCTGGCCACCGCTGAAGGCGTGCGGAAACCGGTGCATGAATTCGGGCCGCAGGCCGACCACGCGCAGCAGCTCGGCCACCCGGTCGGTGCGCTCGCCGCGGTTCTTCATGCCATTGACCAGCAGCGGCTCGCCGACGTTGTCGAACAGCGTCATGCGCGGATTGAGCGAGGCGAACGGGTCCTGGAAGATCATCGTGATCTCGGGCCGCAGCGGGCCAAGCTCGGACTGCGACAGGGCGGCGAGATCCACCACCTCGCCGGCGCGGGTGCGATAGCGGATTTCGCCGGCGGTCGGGTCGATGGCGCGCAGGATGCAGCGCGAGGCGGTGGTCTTGCCGCAGCCGCTTTCGCCGACCAGGCTCAAGGTCTCGCCCTCGAGGACGGTGAAATCGACGCCATCGACGGCGCGGACATGCCCGGTGGTGCGGCCGAAGAAGCCCTTGGTGATCGGGAACAGCTTCTGCAGCCCACGAACTTCCAGCAGCGGCGGTAGCGCCATCACAAGGTCGTTCATGCGTTACCATCGCCGTCGAACGCGTCGCTGTAGAGGAAGCAGCTCGCCGCCTGTCCGGCGCCGACCGGCTGCAGGCTCGGCACGTGCTCGATGCACTTGCTCGTGGCGTCCGGACAGCGCGGATGGAAGGGGCAGCCGGCCGGGCGGTTGAACGGGTGCGGCAGCGTGCCGGTTATCACCGGCAGCGGCGTCCGCGTTTCGCCGTAAAGGCTCGGGATCGAGCGCAGCAGCGCGCTGGTGTAGGGATGGCGGGGGTTGTGGAAGATGTCGTCCACCGCGCCCTGCTCCATGACGCGGCCGAGATACATGACGACGACGAAATCCGCCATCTGCGCGATCACGCCAAGGTCGTGGGTGATGAAGATGATGGCGGTGTTATGTTTCTGCTTGAGGTCGCGCAGCAGCGACAGTACCTGGGCCTGGGTGGTGACGTCGATCGCCGTTGTCGGTTCGTCGGCGATAAGCAGGCGCGGCTTGCACGACAACGCCATGGCAATCATTGCGCGCTGGCGCAGCCCGCCGGAAAGTTGCCAGGAATAGGCGTCGATGCGTTGCTCCGGCATCGAGATGCCGACATCGCGGAACAACCCGATGGTGATGTCGCGCGCCTCGGCGTGGCGCACCGGGCGTCCGCCGGGCTGCCATTTATGACCGTGCAGCAGGATCGCCTCGATGATCTGCGCGCCGACCGTGTGCACCGGGCTGAACGCCGCCATTGGCTCCTGCGGGATGAGCGCGATCTCGGCGCCGCGGATGGAGCGCATCACCTGCCCGCGCGGCGGCAGCCGGGCCAGATCGACGATCTCGCCGCCCTCCTGCTGGCCGGGCGGACGGCGCCGGAACAGGATGTCGCCGCGGGTGATCCGGCCGGGATGTTCCACGAGTTGCAGGATCGCCTTCATGGTCACGCTCTTGCCGCAGCCGCTCTCGCCGACGATCCCGAGCACCTGGCCGGGCAGCACGTCAAAGCTGACGCCGTCGACCGCGCGGACAAGGCCCTCGTCGAGCCCGAACGACACGCGCAGATCGTGCACCGACAACAGCGGGACGGTCGCGGGTGCGGCCGTTGCCGGTGTTTCTGTCGTTGCGGAATTAGTGGCTGTAAGGATCGGAGGCATCGCGCAGGCCATCTCCCACGAGGTTGAACGCCAGCACCGCGACGATGACGATCCCGGCCGGGATCAGCAGCCACGGCGCCAGTGCCAGGGTCTGGATATTCTGCGCCTCCTGCAGCAGCACGCCCCAGCTGATCGCCGGCGGACGAATGCCGAGACCGAGGAACGACAGCGACGTCTCGTTGATGATCATCACCGGGATGGCCAGCGAGCTGGTGGCGATGATGTGGCTGAGGAAGGTCGGCACCATGTGGCGCAGGATGATCCGCATCCGGCCGCACCCGGCCAGCCTGGCTGCGAGGACGAAATCCTCCTCACGCAAGGCCAGGAACCGGCCCCGCACCTCGCGACCCAGGGTGGTCCAGCCGACGAGGGAGAGAATGACGGTGATGGCGAAGAAGACCTGGATCGGCGTCCAGTCGCGCGGCAGGGCGGCGGACAGCGCCAGCCAGATCGGGATCGTCGGCACCGATTGCAGCAGTTCGATCAGCCGCTGGATAACCTGGTCGGTCTTGCCGCCGACGTAGCCCGAGATGCCGCCAAGCACGACGCCGAGGATGACGCTGAGCGTGACCGCGACGAGGCCGACGGTCATCGATGTGCGGGTGGCGTACATGATGCGCGACCACTGGTCGCGGCCCAGCCGATCCGATCCGAGCAGGAAGATGCGCTGGGCCGGATCGACCGGCGCCAGGATGTGGATGTCGGCGTCGAACAGGCCGAGCAGGCGGTAGCTGTAGCCGTGGGCCAGGAAGTTCACCGCCACGCGGCGCTGCGGGTCGGCTCCCCATTCCATGCGCAAGGTCACCGGGTTGCGCTTGCCGACGATCGCCGGGACCGATGGGCTGAAGCCGCCGTCGCCGAACAGGCTTATCGATTGCACGGGGATGAAGGCCTGCCGGGCATCGGTGCGTTCGGGGTCCTGGACGCTGAAGAAATCCGGGCAGATCACGACGAGGTAGAAGCCGGCGAGCACGAAGGCACTGAACATCGCCAGCTGGTGCCGGCGGAAGCGCCACCATACCAGGGTCCAGTTGGAAGCGACCGCGATGCGGTCCTCGACACCCGGAATGGCCGGCATGGCGGAGGCCTGGGGTCCCGCCATCGCCTAAGCCGCCATCTTGATGCGGGGATCGAGCAAGGCCAGCAGGATGTCCGACAGCAAGGTGCCGACGATGGTGAGAAACGAGTAGATCAGCAGGATGCCGCCGGCCAGATACATGTCCTGATTGACCAGCGAGCGCAGCAGCAACGGTCCGATATTCGGCAGGTTCATCACCGTCGCCACGATCAGGCTGCCCGAGAACAGCGCCGGCAGGTACCAGCCGATGGTGCTGACCAGCGGATTGAAGGCGAGGCGCACTGGGTAGCGCAGCACCACGCGCCATTCCGCCATGCCCTTGGCCCGCGCCGTCATGACATAGGGCTTGTTCAGCTCGTCGAGCAGGTTGGCACGCATGATGCGGGTGAGCCGGGCGGTGCCGGCGATCGCCAGCACCAGCGCCGGCAGCCAGATATGCGCCAGCAGGTCGCCGAGCCGCGCCAGGCTCCACGGCGCATCGGCGTATTCGGCGGAAAACAGCCCGGTCAGGCTAATGCCGAAATAGGCGAACGCGATCCACATCAGGATCAGCGCCAGCATGAAGTTCGGCGTCGCCACGCCGACATAGTTGATCACCGTCATCACGTGGTCTAGCACCGATCGCTGATGGGTGGCCGAGTAGATGCCGGCCGGGATGGCGATCGCCCAGGTGATCACGAACGACATCAGCGCCAGCGCCAGGGTCAGCACGAGCTGCTCGCCGATCAGATCGGCGTTCGGCCGCTGGTACTCGAGCGACAGGCCGAGATTGCCCGCCAGCACGTTCTGCATCCAGCGGAAATACTGGATGATGAACGGCTGATCGAGCCCATAATCATGCCGCAGCGCCTGGATCTGCTCGACGCTGATCGAGGAGCCGGACGAGGCTAGCGTCGCCACATACGAGGTCAGGAAGTCGCCGGGTGGGGCCTGGATGATGACGAAGATGACGAACGAATAGATCAGCATCAGCGCCGGCAGCAGCAGCAGCCGGTTGACGATGTAGCGCGTCACGCTCGGCTGTCCAGGGGGTGCAACTTACGCTTCATTTTGTCAAATAGAACTGCTCGGTGCGCGCGTTGCCCGGGCTGCGCAGCGGCCAGTCGTTGCCCAACGTGGTCGGCACGTTGTGGAACTTGGTGCTGACCACCACCACGCCCTGGACCATCGGCGTAAGGCCGATCGTGCCGATTTCATACAGATTGTCGGCCCAGATCTTATACAGCGCCTGCGCCTCCTTGGCCTGCTGCTCCGGCCCCACGGTGCGCGCGGTGTCGACGTGGCGCATGATCTGCTTCAGCGGCTCCGGCGGCTCGACGCCCTCGCGGCCCTTGGTCGCCACCCACTGGCGCGACGCCGGCGCGATGGTCAGGATCGGCGCGTTGCGCACGTCGACCTTGGCGTTGCCAGTGAACGGGAACGCGCTGGTGTCCTCGTTCCATATTTCCGTCATCAGCTCGTTGTTCTCGTCCATCTTGAAGTGCAGCGCGCGCTCGCGGATCTGCACGATGGCCTTGATGCCAACCGCCTCCCAATCCTTGGCGACCAGCTGCGCGACATCCGGCCAGGCGCCGAACGCCGGCACCACGCTGATCTCGATGGTCGCCGGCTTGCCATTGGCCAGCAGCCGTATGCCCTGGCCGTCGCGTTTGGTGAGCCCGATGCCGTCGAGCAGTTTATTTGCCTGCGCGCGGTCGAACTGGGTGTATTTGCTGGCGTATTCGGCACCGGGGAAATACGGGTGCCACGGCGCCGGCACGCCCTGGCGTGCCTCGCCCAGGCCCAGGAACACAGATTCCTTGATCTGGTCACGGTTGATCGCCAGCGACATGGCGATGCGGAAATCGCGGTTGGCCAGCAGCCTGCCGGTTTCCTCGTCGGCCTTGTAGGTCTGGTTGAAGGCGATCACCGCGTCCGAGCCACCAAAGGTCGGCCAGGTGATAACGCGGTACTTGCCGGTGCGCTCCTGCTCCTTGAAGACCGGATAGTTGGTCATCTGGATATGCCGCTCCTGCATATCGAAGTTGCCGGCGATCGCCGCCAGATTGAGCGCCTGGACGTCAGCGAAATAGGTGAACCGGACCTCGTCGATATAGGGCAGCTGGTTGCCGGCCGGATCGACGCCGATGAAATAAGGGTTGCGCCGCAGGGTGAACACCGGATCGCTGACCCGTGAGACCGGCGCCCAGGCGGCCATTGTGGGGCGCTCGGCATTCTCGGTCGGCTGGTTACGGGTGGCGAACAGCTCGGTCCAGGCTTTGAAGCCGGCCGCCTGGGCGGCCGTGTCGATCTCCTCCCTCGGCGTGTAGCCAGGATGAAACTTCTTCAGGTAGTGCGCCGGCAGGAACATCGCGTAGCTGCGGTCGCCACCATCCTGGTTGGCGACCGCGGTAAGGAACAAGGTCGCCGGCTCGTTGTAAGTAAACCGGACACTGTAATCGTCGACCTTCTCGACCTTGGCCGGCGAGCCGTCAGCGTTGCGGATCCACCCTGGCAGGGTCGTGGTCAGGTCCTTGTTGAGCACCACGTCCTTGTACCAGAACAGGATGTCGTCGGCCGTGAACGGCGCGCCGTCGGACCAGCGCGCGCCGCGGCGCAACGCGATCGTCCAGACCTTGTAGTCGGGCGACGATTCCGCACCGGCGGCGATCTTCGGTTCGATCTTGGCGCCGTCAGGGGAGAATCGGAACAGCCCGTCATAGACCACGCGGGTATAGTTGTTGGAGTCAGCCGGGCCGAGGAAGGCACGGCGCCAGACGCCGCCGTACTCGCCGTTGCGTTCGACCACGGGAACGATCAGCGGCTGTTCCGGCAACCGGCTTGCCACCGCCGGCAGCTTTCCGGCGCGCACCTGTT
>JAYTTA010000227.1:0-1882 GCA_043745345.1 Acetobacteraceae bacterium
GCTGCTTGACCTCTCTCGCGCAAGCGCAGCGCGTTGTCGTCAAGATCGGCAGCGCGCTGGTGGTCGATCAGGCCAACGCGTCGCCGCGCGCCGGCTGGCTGGCGGGGGTCGCTGCCGATATCAAGGTGTTACGCAATCGTGGCGTCGACGTCATCGTCGTGTCCTCCGGCGCTATCGCCTTGGCTCGGCCGGTCCTGGGGTTGCGCCGCAAGCGGCTGAAGCTGGAAGAAAAGCAGGCCGCGGCCGCCGTCGGACAGATCCAACTGGCGCAGGCCTGGAGCCTCGCGCTGTCGGCGGTGGGTTTGACCGCCGCCCAGTTGCTGCTGACCCCAGACGATACCGAGGACCGCCGCCGGTATCTGAACGCTCGGGCTACGCTGGAAACACTGCTTGGATTGGGGTGTATCCCGGTCATCAATGAGAATGACACCGTCGCCACCGCCGAAATCCGCTTCGGCGACAACGACCGGCTGGCCGCCCGAGTCGCGGAGATGGTGGGCGCGGATCAGCTTATTCTGCTGTCGGACATCGACGGTTTGTACACAGCCGACCCCCGCCGCGATCCTTTGGCCACCCACATCCCGGTCGTGGAAGCGTTGACGCCCGAGATCGAGGCGATGGGCGGGGAGCCGCCGCCCGGCTACTCCTCGGGCGGCATGCGCACCAAGCTGGTGGCGGCCCGCATTGCGACGCAAGCCGGCTGCGCCATGGCCATCGCCATCGGCAACAAGCCGCATCCTTTAGCGGATCTGGAAAACGGCGCCCGCTGCACCTGGTTTCTGCCGGCGCCGGAGGGCCGCAACGCCCGCAAGCGCTGGATCGCCGGGTCGCTGTCGCCGCTGGGTGTTTTCACCGTCGACGCCGGCGCGGCACGGGCACTGGCCGCCGGGAAATCGCTGCTGCCGGCGGGGGTGCGCGCGGTACGCGGGGAATTCGCGCGCGGCGACGCCGTGACGATCGAGGGGCCGGACGGCACTGCCTTGGCGAAAGGCCTGTCAGCCTACGCCAGCGGCGATGCCCAGCGCATCGCCGGGCATCGTTCCGAGCGGATAGAATCGATCCTCGGCTGGCGGGGCCGGGACGAGATCGTGCATCGGGACGATCTGGTGCTGCTGTAGACCTACGGCAGGTTCTTCAAAATCCGCAGCGCGTTGCCGCTGTCGATCGCGGCCAGGTCTCGCGCGTTGAAGCGCTGTTTTAGCCCAGCCACATGTTCGGCGCCGGTGCGGTACGGATAATCGGTTCCGAACACGATCTGCGTCACGCCGACCAGTTTGGCCACGGCCTGGATCGTGACCTCATTCGATACCTGCGCGGTATCGTAGAAGAACCGTTTCAGTTCATGATCGACCGTCTCGCGGGTGAATTTGCCCTTGTACGGCGGGGTGTTGACCATCTGGATACGCAGTCGCTCCGCCACTGCCGACAGCACGCCGCCGCCGTGGGAGAAGATGAAACCGATGTCGGGGTACTTTGCCGAGGCACCGCTGAAGATCAGGTTCGTAATCGTGCGGGTCGTATCGGCACCGTACTCGATCGCCGCGTCGGACACGCCCTTGACCAGGTTGACGCAGCAATTGGCGCCGGTGGGGTGCGTGTAGACCACGGCCTTGCGCCGGTTCAGTTCCTGAAACACCGGGGCGAATTCGTCGTAGCCCAGCCATTTGTCGCCGTAGTTTGTCATCATCCCGATGCCGTCGGCTTTCAGCGTGTCGAATGCGTAAGCGAGCTCGGTCAGGCTTTCCTGGATGTAGGGCATCGGTAGCATCGCGAGGACGCCAAACCGGCCGGGATGATCGGTGGCCAGCTTGCGTGCCCATTCGTTGGAGGCTCGCGCCACGCGGGCCGCCTCGGCGGCTGGGAGGAAGCCGACTTGCGGGGT
>JAYTTA010000228.1:0-1880 GCA_043745345.1 Acetobacteraceae bacterium
AATCTGCTGGTCCGCCCCGTTGCCGAAAGATGGTTCATGTCCGAACCCGAGCTGGCGCTGCTCAACGACGGCAAGAAACCTGCGCCCCAGGCGGCTGCCATCCAGACTGCTTCCATTCAGACTGCGGCCACCGTCAACGGCGGCTTCGGCGGGCTCACCGCCCTGGCCTGGCTGGCGGTCGGCCTCCCGGTCGCCTGGGGCGTCTGGATCACGCTCGCCAAGGTCGCGGTGCTGTTCCGATAGGGTCGTTGGCGCAGCCGCGAAACCCGGTATAGATTCCCGGCTCATCGCACGGGAAAAAACATGCAGCCGGAAGTGGAGGCCGCGATCGGTTCGCGGCGCAGCATACGCGGGTTTACCGCCCAGGAGGTCTCGCGCGAAACCGTGGAGAAGATCCTGGCGGTGTCCAGCCGCGCGCCAAGCATGACCAACACCCAGCCGTGGCGCGTCCACGTCCTCACCGGCGCCGCCCGCGCCCGGCTTTGCGCCGAAGTCCTCGCCGCCCACGAGGCCGGCGATCCAAGCACGATCGAGTACGACTACTACCCGAAGACCTGGAAATCGCCCTACATCGACCGCCGGCGCCAGATCGGTTGGGCGCTGTACGGCATGCTCGGCATTGGCAAGGGCGACCGCGAGGCGACCGCCAGGCAGGCAGGCCGCAACTACAGCTTCTTCGATGCGCCCGTCGGCATGATCTTCACCATCGACCGCGACCTCGGCGTCGGCAGTTGGCTCGACATCGGCATGTTTTTAGAGAACATCATGGTCGCCGCGCGGGGCTGCGGCCTTGACACCTGCGCCCAGGCCGCCTTCGCCAACTACCACGCCATCATTCGCCGGCATTTGCCGATCCCCGACAACGAGATGGTCGTCTGCGGCATGGCGCTGGGTTTTTCCGACGAGGCCGAACCCGCCAACAAGCTCGTCTCGCCGCGTGAACCGGTCGAAAACTTCTCCCAATTCCACGACGCCTGACCAAGCCGGCCATAAAAACCAACGGAGGCGACCGTGCTTGGACTGATGCAGCAACGCCCGCTACTGATTTCCACATTGCTGGACTACGCCGAGACCTGGCACGGCGACCGCGAGATCGTCTCCCGCGACGCCGCCGGCAACTTTCACCGCACCACCTACGCCAAGGTCGCCGGCCGCGCCAAACGACTCGCCAACGCGCTGCACGGCCTCGGCGTCGCCCCCGGCGCCCCGGTCGCCACCCTGGCCTGGAACGGCTTCCGACATTTCGAGCTCTATTACGGCGTCACCGGCGCCGGTCGGGTGCTGCACACGGTCAATCCCCGGCTGTTCCCCGAGCAATTGCGCTACATCCTCAACCACGCCGAAGACGGCGTGGTCTTCTTCGACCCGATCTTCTTTGCGCTCGTTGAGCAACTCTCGCCGCATCTGCCGTTGGTCCGCGCCTGGGTCGCATTATGCGACCGCGCCGACATGCCCGCCGTCGCTGTCGAAAACCTGCTCTGCTACGAGGACCTGCTGGCCGAAGCCCAGCCCGATTACGACTGGCCGCAATTCGACGAGAACACCGCCTCGACCCTCTGCTACACCTCCGGCACCACCGGCAACCCGAAGGGCGTGCTCTACAGCCACCGCTCGACTGTGCTGCACGCCATGGGCGCCTGCGCGGTCGACAACCTCGGCTTTTCCGGCCGCGACAGCATCCTCGTCGTCGTCCCCCTATTCCACGCCAACGCCTGGAGCATCCCGTTCGCCGCCGCCATGTGCGGCGCCAAGATCGTGCTGCCCGGCCCAAAGCTCGACCCCGAAAGCCTCTATCTGCTGATGGAGCAGGAGGGCTGCACCAAGGCCGGCGGCATCCCGACCATTTGGTTGACCTTCCTCGCCTGGATCGAGACCCACCG
>JAYTTA010000229.1:0-6847 GCA_043745345.1 Acetobacteraceae bacterium
GTGACCGTGGGATGTTTGGGGCGGCGTGCGCAACAACAATCGTGCGCGTTCATCGCTTGACGAGGTTGAAAGGTTTCTGCGACCAAGCAGCGTGGTTTACCCGGAACGTCATCTGCTCGCGATCGAAGGGCTGTATCCCCCCGCCATCGCCCAACTGCTCGATCTGGCCGAGAGTTACGTGCTGTTGAACCGGTCCGGCAAGACCCAGCGCGACCTGCTGCGCGGAAAAACCCTGATCAACCTGTTCTACGAGGACAGCACCCGGACCCGCACCAGCTTTGAGTTAGCAGGGAAAAGGCTGGGTGCCGACGTCATCAATATGTCGGTCTCGACCTCGTCGGTGAACAAGGGCGAGACACTGCTCGACACCGCGGCGACGCTGAACGCCATGCACTGTGACCTACTGGTGGTGCGCCACGATCAGTCCGGCGCGCCCAACTTGCTGGCCCAGAAGGTCGACGCCGCGGTGATCAACGCCGGCGACGGCACCCACGAGCACCCGACCCAGGCGCTGCTCGACGCGTTGACCATCCGCCGCCGGCGCGGCCGGCTGGAGGGCCTGACCATTGCGATCTGCGGCGACGTGCTGCACTCGCGCGTGGCACGCTCCAACATCCATCTGCTGACCACGATGGGCAGCCGGGTGCGGGTGATCGCGCCGCCGACCCTGATCCCGGCGCACGCGGAGGCGCTGGGTGTCGAGGTTTTCCACGACATGCGCTCCGGTCTCGCCGGCGCCGACATCGTGATGATGCTGCGGCTGCAGAAGGAGCGCATGGTCCAGAGCCTGGTGCCGAGTGCGCGCGAGTATTTCCGGTTCTTCGGCCTGGATGCCGAGAAGCTCGCCTACGCGAAGCCGGACGCGCTGGTGATGCATCCCGGGCCGATGAACCGCGGCGTCGAGATCGACAGCGAGGTCGCCGACGATCCCGACCGCAGCCTGATCCGTGAGCAGGTCGAGATGGGGGTCGCGGTGCGGATGGCGGTGCTCGACACCCTGTCGCGGCCGGCCGTTCGGTGGTCACGCAATGTCGGCTGATTTATTTTTCCGCGATGTGCGGCTGTTCGATCCGGCCTCCGGGCTTGATATCCAGGGTAGCCTGCTGGTCCGGGATGGCCTTATTTTCGACTTTGGCGTCGCTGCAGGCCAGCCGGAGGGTGTCGAGATCGTCGTGGCGGATGGCGCGATCCTGTGCCCGGGCCTTGTCGACATGCGCGTGGCACTGGGTGAGCCGGGGTTCGAATACCGTGAAACCATCCAGTCCGCCGCCGTGGCCGCGGCGGCGGGCGGTATCACGACGCTTGCTGCCCTGCCCGATACGATGCCGGCGATCGACGACCCGGCGCTGGTCCGGCTGCTGCGCGCGCGCGGCGAGGAAACTGGCAGTCTAACTATTCTACCTTACGGAGCGGTCACCCGGGGCTGCCGTGGTGAGGAACTGGCCGAACTTGGTTTGCTGCGAGAAGCCGGCGCTGTCGCTTTTACCGATGGTGGCCGTGCGATCGGCTCCTCGCGGCTGATGCGCACGGCGTTGTCCTACGCCCGCGGCTTTGGCGCGTGCATCATTCAGCATCCTGAAGACCCATCGCTGGCTCGTGGCGGGGTCGCCACCGAGGGCGCGCTGGCGACGCGGCTTGGGCTGCCCTCCATTCCGGCCTGCGCGGAGGCACTCCTGGTGGCCCGCGACATCCGCTTGGCCGAACTGACCGGCGGTGCGGTGCATTTCGCCCACGTCACCACCGCCGAGGCGCTGGCGCTGATCCGACAGGCCAAGGAAAAAGAAATTTCGGTGACGTGCGACACCGCGCCGCCTTACTTCGACCTGAACGAGACGGCGATCGGAGTGTTTCGGACCTATGCCAAACTGTCGCCGCCGTTGCGCGCCGAAAGCGACCGGCTGGCGGTGCGGGCAGGGCTGGTCGATGGTACCATCGACGCCATTGCCTCCGACCACCAGCCACGCGACGTCGATGACAAGCGGCTGCCGTTCGCGCTGGCGAGCCCTGGCGGCAGCGGTCTGGCGACGTTGCTCGGCATCACCTTGGTTCAGTTCCACAATGGCGCGATTACCCTGGCGCGGGCGATCGAGTTACTGACATCGCGCCCGGCAAAGCTGCTCGGCATTAAGACCGGTCGCATCGCGCGCGGACTGCCCGCCGATCTGTGCCTGTTCCATCCGGAGGCAATTTGGCAGGTCGTGGCCGGTGAACTGCCTGGCAAGGCGCAGAATACGCCATTCGACGGCCGCGCATTGGAAGGCCGCGTGCTCGGCACGTGGAAGGCTGGCCGGCGGGTGTTTGGTTGAGCCGCCTACCGTTTTCAGGCAATGAGCGAAGCTGAAGCGAACGCCGCGGCGATGACCGCCAAGCTGGTTCGAAACGAGCCGGCGAAGCTCGGCGCGACCTTTTTTAACGATATCGCTGTGGCTTTTATCGTCGCCGATGTCATCGTGCCGCTGATTGCCTTCGCTTGTGGCATCGTGGTGCCTACGAGGCGTTTTTTGGATTGCCTGTATCCTGGTATGGTTGGCAATGGCCTATACGATTCGACTGATTGGGCGAACGATCCTGAAGGGGATTAAGCCATGAGCCACATCGAAATCTATCTTCTCGCCGCTCCGGTCGTGGTCACGGCGTCGAACTGGGTTTTTACCCAGTGGTTGATCCGCCACTAGGCGGTCAACGCAGTCGCTGACAGCACTGATACGCCATTAAAGTCCATGAGTTTGCCAGTTCAACCGATTTGGCTGCTGCTCGGCTATGCGCTCGGCTCGATCCCGTTCGGCCTGCTGCTGACCCGCGCGGCGGGTCTGGGCGATATCCGCGCCATCGGATCCGGCAGTATCGGCGCCACCAACGTGCTGCGCATGGGGAACAAGAAGCTAGCGGCCGGTACTCTGCTGCTGGATGCGCTGAAAGGCGCCATGGCCGTACTGCTGGCGGGCTGGCTTGCCGCCCGGATGACGGAGCCTGACGGATTTGCCGGGCTATGGGCCGGGCTTGGCGCAGTGCTGGGCCATCTGTTTCCGGTCTGGCTGGGCTTTCGCGGCGGCAAGGGGATCGCCACCGGCTTCGGTGTGCTGCTCGCCGTGGCCTTGCCGGTGGGATTGCTGGCCGGCGTGGTCTGGATCGGCATCGCCTGGGTGGCGCGGCTGTCCTCGGCGGCGTCTTTGGCCGCCTCCGCCCTGGCGCCGGTTTTTGCGCTTTTGCTCGGCCCTCCCCAGGTCGCGCTGCTGGCGCTCGTGGTCGCGATCCTGATCTGGGCCCGTCACCATGCAAATATCGCTCGGCTTCTCGCCGGCACCGAGCCGCGGATCGGCCGAACCGGGTGACGCCGGCGGAAATTTGTTTCTCGCTGCGGCTGGCGCGCACCGAGGGCGTCGGTCCGGTCACCTATCGCCGGCTGATGGCGCGTTACGTCACCGCCGAGGCGGCGCTGGCAGCGTTGCCGGAACTGGCGCGGGCCGGCGGGCGGATCGCGGCACCGGCAATCGGGGACCGAGAGCGAGCTGAGCGGGAAATCGCCCAGCTCAGCCGGGCCGGTGCCACCCTGCTGTTCCTGGGGACGCCGAACTACCCACCGTTCCTCGCCATGCTGGATGACGCCCCGCCGGTGATCGCCGTGCTTGGCGATGCGGGACTGCTGTCGATGCCGGCGGTGGCCCTGGTCGGCGCGCGCAACGCCTCGGCCAACGGGCGCCGCATGGCCGAGACTCTGGCATCCGAACTCGCCGCGGCCCGGCCCGCTGGCGGAGGTTTTGCGGTAGTCTCGGGAATGGCACGTGGCATCGACTCGGCGGCCCATGCCGGCGCGATGACGACCGGGCGCACCATCGCGGTGATCGCCGGCGGGATCGATCAGCCATATCCGCCGGAACACGCGGACTTGCAGGCGTCTATCGCCAGGAATGGTGCCGTCGTTGCCGAGGCATCGCTCGGCACCGTGCCGCAGGCGCGGCATTTCCCACGCCGCAACCGCATCATCGCTGGCCTGTCGCTTGGCGTCGTCGTGGTCGAGGCGGCGCTGCGATCCGGCAGCCTGATCACGGCGCGCATGGCCCAAGAAGCGAATCGAGAAATCTTTGCCGTGCCGGGCTCGCCGATCGATCCCAGGGCGCGCGGCTCCAACGACCTCATCCGCCAGGGCGCCCATCTGACCGAGACCCTGGCCGACATCCTGGCAAATCTGCCTGACCATCCCGGCCGGCAGGGACTTGGCCGCGACCCACTGTTCGCTCGGCCAGGAGCCTTGTCGGAACCGCTTCGGGCACCATCTGAGGAGCCGTTATGGAATCTGGATGCCGACCCCGCTGAAATGGCCCGTGCCAGGGATCGGTTACTTGAATTTCTGGGGCCGTCACCATCGTCAGTTGACGATCTCATCCGGCGCTGCCAGTTCTCTGCCGCTTCGGTAATGGCGGTGCTGCTCGAATTTGAGCTCGCCGGGCGCCTTGAAATGCTGTCGGGAAACCGGGTGGCTCTGCTATCAGGCTAGACTGCACGCCATCAGGACCTGGACAAGACCAGGCTTTCAATCGGAAAACCATGACCGACGTCGTTGTCGTAGAAAGTCCCTCCAAGGCCAAGACCATTTCGAAATACCTGGATGGGCGCTTCACCGTGCTGGCCAGCTTCGGCCATGTCCGCGACCTGCCGCCCAAGGATGGCTCGGTCCGGCCAGAGCAGGATTTCGCCATGGACTGGGAGTCGGACGAGCGCGGCTCGCGCCAGGTCGCGGCCATCGCCAAGGCGCTGAAGGGCGCCAAGACGCTCTATCTGGCGACCGACCCGGACCGCGAGGGCGAGGCGATATCGTGGCATGTGCGTGACATGTTAGCCGAGAAGCACGCACTGAAGGGGGTTGTCGTTCATCGCGTGACCTTCAACGAAATAACCCGGACTGCCGTGCGATCGGCGATGGCGGCGCCGCGCGAGCTCGACCAGCCGCTGATCGAAGCCTACCTGGCCCGCCGCGCGCTCGATTACCTGGTCGGCTTCACCCTGTCGCCGGTGCTGTGGCGAAAACTCCCGGGTAGCCGGTCGGCTGGGCGCGTGCAGTCGGTCGCGTTACGGCTGATCTGCGAGCGGGAAGCCGAGATCGAGGTCTTTCGGGCGCGCGAATACTGGTCGATCGAGGCAGTGTTCACGACCCCGGGTGGCGCGCCGTTCACCGCGCGGTTGACGCATCTCGACGGCAAGCGGCTGGACCAGTTCGACCTCAACAACGAGGGTCTTGCCCATGCCGCCAGGAAAGCGGTGGAAGCAGGTCGGTTCAGCGTCGGGTCGGTGGAA
This sequence comes from Acetobacteraceae bacterium, assembly GCA_043745345.1. Lineage (GTDB taxonomy): Bacteria > Pseudomonadota > Alphaproteobacteria > Acetobacterales > Acetobacteraceae > PALSA-911. The sequence goes on from JAYTTA010000229.1 coordinate 5,293, forward strand.
CGTAAACGGGTCAAGCGCAACCCGCCGCCGCCGTTCACGACGTCTACCCTACAACAGGATTCGTCGCGCAAAATCGGCTTTGGCGCCCAGCAGACAATGCGGCTGGCGCAGCAGCTTTATGAGGGCACCGAGATCGACGGCGAGACCGTTGGTCTTATCACCTATATGCGGACCGACGGCGTGCAGATGGCGAACGAGGCGGTGATGTCGATCCGCGACCACGTCAAATCGGCTTTCGGCGCCAACTACGTGCCGGCGGCGCCGCGTGAATACACCGCGCGCGCGAAAAACGCCCAGGAGGCGCATGAGGCGATCCGGCCGACCGATGTCGCCCGCACCCCTGAAAGCGTCGCGCGCTACCTCAATCCGGATCAGCGCAAGCTGTATGAACTGGTCTGGAAGCGCGCAGTCGCCTCCCAGATGCAGTCGGCCGAACTTGATCAGGTCAGCGTCGATATCACAGATGGCGGTGGGCTGAAGCTGCGGGCCACCGGCTCAATCATCGCCTTCGACGGCTATCTGAAGCTGTATCGCGAGGACACCGACGAGCAGTCGGCCGACTCGTCGGAAAAAGACGATAGCCGGATGCTGCCGCCGATGGCCGAGCGCGATCCGCTGCGCCGCGGCGACGTGGCCGCCAACCAGCATTTCACCCAGCCGCCACCGCGTTTTTCCGAGGCCAGCCTGGTCAAGAAGATGGAGGAGCTTGGCATCGGCCGGCCCTCGACATACGCCTCCATCCTGACCGTGCTGCAGGACCGCAATTATGTCCGGCTCGACAAGAAGCGCTTCATTCCCGAGGACCGCGGCCGGCTGGTCACCGCATTTCTGACCAGCTTCTTCGAGCGCTACGTCGATAGTGGCTTCACCGCCGGGCTGGAGGAGCAGCTCGACGAAATTTCCGGCGGCAAGCTGGATTGGCGCTCGGTGATGCATGCCTTCTGGGACGAGTTCTCCAAGGCGATCGAGCAGACCCGCGAACTGAAGATATCCGACGTCATCGACGCGCTGGATCAGGACCTCGGCGCGCATTTCTTCCCCGCTCGCGAGGATGGCACCGACCCACGGCTTTGCACTGCCTGCGGCACCGGGCGACTGGGTTTGCGCCTCGGCCGCCACGGCAGCTTCATCGGCTGCTCCAACTATCCGATCTGCAAGTTCACCCGGCGGCTGGCGATGGATGGCGGCGAGGATGATGGCGACACACTGAAGGAGGGCCTTCGTGAGCTGGGCCTGCATCCGGACACCGGCGAGGGCGTCACCGTGCGGCGTGGCCCCTACGGGCTCTATGTCCAGCTTGGCGAGACATCCGAGGACAAGAAGATCAAGACGCGAAGGACCTCGCTGCCAAAGGGCATGGAGGGCGACACCATCACCCTGGACCAGGCGCTCGGCCTGCTGTCGCTGCCGCGGCTGGTCGGCATCCATCCGGAGCTGGGGCTGCCGATCGAGGTTGGGCTCGGCCGGTTCGGGCCATTCGTGAAGATGGGCGCGATCTTCGGATCGCTGGACCGCGACGACGACCTGCTATCGATCGGGCTGAACCGGGCGGTGG
>JAYTTA010000230.1:0-6842 GCA_043745345.1 Acetobacteraceae bacterium
ACCGTGCTGTCATCGCTGAGACAAGGTCAAAGGCAGACAGCGTTTGAAAGGTTGATGATATGTCCAGTTTGAACAGCACCGTCGCAGTCGGCACGGGAGCCAGCGTCACCGGCGTCGATGGCAGCGTCTATGCCATCGATGGCAACGGCCAGATCACCATTGACGGCGTGGTGGACGACACCACGTCGAACGTCGACGGGCTCGGCTTTGGCGGCGGCATGGTCTGGCAGAAGAACGCCGATAACTCCTGGTATAGCAAGATTTCGGCGTCGGACACCTGGGTGAACTACTATGAGGTCAACGGTGTCCCACCGGTCGCGACGGGACGCGCCAGCGACAGCGGTGCCACCTACACGCCGGGATCGTCCTTTCCGCTGCGTGACGCGGACGGCAACACCTGGGCGATCAGCGACGGCAAGGTAGTGCTTGACGGCAGCGCCGATCCGACCACCGCCAACGTGACCCAGCTCGCCTATGTCAACGGCGTGATGTGGCAGGAAAACAGCGACGGCAACTGGTACAGCAAGGTGCTGCCGTCCGACACCTGGACCCAGGCCACACAGACCGACCCCGTGGCCGCCGCCAGCGCTCAGAGCCTGACCTGGACCGGTGCCACCGGCGACCCGACCGACCCGGCCGCCTGGGCGTTGCCGGACGGTTCGGCGCAGGCGCCCATGCCCGTCGAGACCCTGGTCATGAACGGCGGCAGCATGAACCTTGGCGGCGGTAATTTGGCCGACAGCGTGCTGCGCGGCGCGAATGCGACCATCAACATGACCGATGGCGGCAGCGTGCAGCTCTACACCGACGTGGCCACGGTCAACGTGACCGGTGGCACCGCCGCGCTCAATGTCACCTCGCCACCTGAATCGCCCTTTGATCCCGGCATCATCACGGTGACGGCGGACACCATCAGCTCGGTGATCCTGCACGCCGACATCACCTTTGGCCGGCTGACCGAGACCGGCGGCAACGTGGTGGTCAACGGCACCAGCCATATTTCGGGCGCTTACGTCCTGCTGAACGGCGACCTCGGAGGCGGCGGCACCCTGGAGGTCGATTACAACCGGGCCCGGCTTGGGGTGGTGGAGGTGAACGGCGCCATCGGATCGGGCGTGACCCTGTCGACGGAAAGCCCGAACTCGTCTTTGGTGCTGGATAATCCCGCGGCCGATCAAGGCACCGTCGCGCTGCATTATGGCTGGCTTGAGATCAAGGGCGAGGCGGCAGCCGATGGCGTCTCATACCAGAACTCGCTGGTATCGCTATACCAGGGCGGCACCGTTCTGGCCGCCATAACCGTGGTCGGGGTGGCGGGTCAGACCGGATTCGGTCCGAACGACGGCACGCTGCATTTCGCCAAAAGCGCGGCCGGCTCAGTCTACGTCTACGAAACCGGCGCGCCTGGCGGGATCGTACTCGCGCCCCTGCCGCAGCATGCCTGAGGCATTGCCAGCGGCTCCTTACCTCCATCCTGCCCCGACAGTGCACCTCACACGTCTGCGCGCCTGCCCAGTCAGCGCTTTCAGATCATCGGCGGCGACCCTCTGGCGGTAGCTATGCCCGGGTGCGATCGTCTCCCGGAAGGCCCGGCGACATCATATCAGCCGCGGCCTATTGTTGAACTGGCGTCAGCAGGTCCGGCGCGGCGCGCTGGCCGCTGAGAGCCACGCGCCGGTGTTCATGCCGATCCAGATGCTGCCTGAGCCGATGGGGGCGTTGGCGGGCACTCACCTGGCGCGGGAGCAGACTGCGGCGACAGCACCGGCCGGGGACCGCCGGATCGAGATCGCGCTTCTCGATGGCACTTGTATCCGGGCCGGCGCGGATATCGGCCTGGCGGCACTGGACTGGGTCATAGCGGCGGTGCGGCCCTGGGATGCCGGTCCCCAATGACCTGCGAAGCCAGCAGGCAAACGGTAGAAGCCGACATGTAGCCCCCAAGTCCACGAACCGTCCGCCAAATCGGGGCAACCTCAGTCGTTCGCCTGGAACGCAACCCTCGAGGCCTGCGCCGCCGCCATGACAAAGTGCGCAAGGTCGTCCTCAGCCAGCCACGCCTTCATGTCGGGCGTTAGACGAAAGGCTTGGTCGCGTTCAAAGCGACGAAGATGGCCATGCCTGATGCTAGCCAGAAGATCCAGAAAACGATAAGTCTATCCGACAGGCTGCAGACCGGTTTGAACGATGCGGTTTGTTGACCGGAACCAGCCTGGCTTTTAGCGCCTCGCGTCCGAGAATGGATAGACGATGTCGCCTGTCTTGTAGGCCGGCGGCCATAGGACGACCTCGGTTTTCGGATTGCGGAACTGGTCGACCCCGGTGTTGGTCACACCCTGGAACTGCACTTCCAGCACCCGGCTCTCGGTCCACTCGCCGGCCTCGTTGTAGGTAATCGGACCGGCGATGGTCTGGTGTGTGCCTTCCCGTAGCCAGGCCGCGATCTTGTCATCGTCCAGGCTTTTCGTCGCCTCGACCGCCTGGCTAAGGATTTGCAGCACCGAGAACGCAAACGGCGGCAGATAGTAGCCGAGCAGATCGACGCCGGCCTCAGCCGACTTCGCCTGGTAGCGCTTGAGGAAGTCCATTGCTTCCTGTGTTGCGAAGCCCGGCGTCGGCAGCCAGAAATCGTAGTTGACGATGCCGTTCAGCAGTGGGCCGAGCTGCGCTTTGATCGCGGTCGCCTGCAAACCGACCATGCCGCCGCCGAACAGCTTCGCGCGCAGGCCGATCTCGTTGGCCGCCCGCAGGATGCCGACGCTGTCGGGCGGGTAGGAGGCGACGAACACCAGGTCCGGGTTGGTCGCCTGGATGGCGCGCACGATCGGCGAGTAGTCGGTGGTTGCCGGCGGATAGGATTTGTCATAAACGATTTTCAATCCTTTCTCGGCGACAATCGCCCGCGCGCCGTCTAGCGCGTTGTGCGGGAACTCGGCATCGGCCCCGACCAACGCCACCGTTGCGGGTTTCGGATTCTGCGCCATCGCGACCTCGAAAAAGCCGCGCGAAAAGCTTTCCTTGGGCTTGGGGCCACCGGTCGGGCCAACGGAAAAATAACGCGGATAGTTGAACTCGGTATTCACCGCGAGGCCGAGCAGCGCCACGAACACCCGGTTGTGCTGCATCACCACCGGCAAGGCCGGGGCGACCATGTTGGTCGCGTAGCCGCTGACCACCAGGTCGACGTGATCGACATCCAGCAGCTTGGTATAGATGCCGGGTACCATCGATGGATTGCTCTGGTCGTCGTAGTAGACCAGCTTCACCGGCCGTCCGAGCAGGCCACCGCGAGCGTTGGTCTCGGCCTCCCAGATCTGCATCGCCAGCAGCGCCGCGCGGCCGTTGGGCGCCAGGCCCCCGGTCAGTGCCATGCCGAAGCCGATGGTGATCGGTTTCTGCGCTGCCGCTGGTCCGGCCATCGCCAGGAAAAAGATCGCCAGCAACCAGCCAAAGGCGCGCCGTTGCAGCCGCATGGTCGTTTCCCTTTTTTATCGTTGCGGCGAGCCTAGGGGGCAGGGTCGCGGTCCGCAACCAAACCGATTATCCTTGCCCAAACACCAGGAGGGCTCAGGCAATGCAGGACCTCGACGAATTCACCGTGACGGACGCCGCTCTGGCGCAGATGGCCGGCACCGCCGATCCGCGCCTGCGGGAAATCATGGACGCCGCTGTGCGCCACCTCCACGCTTTCGCCCGCGAGGTCAACCTGACGCCCGCCGAGTGGCTGAACGGCATCCGCTTCCTGACCGAGGTCGGGCATGCCTGCACCCCGCTTCGCCAGGAATTCATCTTACTTTCCGACGTGCTCGGCCTGTCCGCCGTGGTTAACGCGCTGCACGACAAGACAGCGCAGGAGAACGGCACGCAGAGCAGCCTACTGGGGCCGTTCTTCCGCGAGCACGCACCGGAGTTTGCGCTGGGCGACTGTATCGTGGCTGAGCCTGGCGCACCCGAGATCGTGCTGCGTGGCCAGGTCACCGACGCCCAGGGTGCGCCGATCCCCGGTGCCACGATCGGGGTCTGGCAGACCGACGCCGCGGGCCAATACGATCTGCAGGCGCATGACCACGACAGGATGGACATGCGCGGCAACTTCACCTGCGACGCGCACGGCAGATACCATTTCCGCACGGTGCGGCCGCTGGGTTACTCGATCCCGTTGGACGGCCCGGTCGGTGCCATGGTGCGGCGCCAGAACCGTCACGGTATGCGTCCGGCGCACATACACTTCCTTATCGCCGCTGCGGGATTCCGCGAGCTGGTGACGGCGCTATATTTCGGCGACGACGACAACATCGCCAGCGACACGGTGTTCGGCGTTTCCAACTCGCTCGTCGTTCGGTTCGCGGCCGACGACCTGGACAGCCCGATCCCCGGTCTGCGCTCGGTGCGCTACGATTTCCAGCTTGGCCATGCCCGCGCGGATGGGGACGGCCGGGTCGGCGCCGATCCCGCCAGCCTGGTCGCGGCCGCGGAGTAGGCTGTTTGCGGATTGGCATCGTCTCCGACATCCACTGCAACTTTTCCGGACTTCAGCGTGCCATAGAAGCGATGGGCGATGTCGACGAGCTGCTCTGCCTCGGTGACAGCATCTACGAATACCGGTTCTCCAACGAGGTTGTTTGTTATCTTCGCGACCACGGCGCGCATACTATTCTAGGCAATCATGAGGAGGGTTTTCTGGCCCCCGGCGGCGCGCGCGCGCGCGCGGCTGAGTGGATCGACCGCGACGCGCTGGCCTGGATCGCCGAACAGCCGCATCGCCGGCTACTCGAGTTCGACGGCAAGAAGGTGCTGATGGTGCATTCGACGCCGTGGGAGCCGCGCGGTGCCTACATTCATCCGGCCAGCCCGCAGCTGCAACGCTTCGCCGAGGCCGACGCCGATTATGTTCTGTACGGCCACACCCATCACCAGACGGTGGCGCGGATCGGCGGCGTGACCGTGATTAATCCCGGGTCCGCGGGCGACGCGCGCGACACCACCAATGGCCGCCAGCTCAGCTTTGCCGTATTGGACACCGCCAGCGGCGACGTCCAGATAACCAACTATCCAGACAAATAAACGGAGAAATTTCCATGGGACAGGTTCAGGGCAAGGTCGCCTTTGTCACCGGCGGCGCATCGGGCATTGGCGCCTCCTGCGCGCGCACCTTCGCCCGCGAGGGCGCGGCGGTGGTCATCACCGACCTGTCCGACGAGATGGGCCAGGCGCTGGCGGCCGAGATCAACGCGGCCGGCGGGCGCGCGACCTACCTGCACCAGGACGTGACCCAGGAGGCCGGCTGGGCACCCACCATCGCCGAGACTGTGCGCCTATATGGCCGACTTGACATCCTGGTCGCCAACGCCGGCATCGCGATCTTCGGCTCGGCGCTGGACATGAGCCTAGCCGACTTCCGCCGGCAGAACGCGGTCAACATCGAGGGCGTGTTCCTGACCGCCAAATACGGCATCCCGGCAATGCGCGACGCCGGCAACGGCGGCTCGATCATCATGATCTCGTCGGTCGCCGGGCTGCGCGGCTCGGCCAACCTTGCCGGCTACAGCGCATCCAAGGGCGCGGTGCGGCTGCTGTCGAAGTCGATCGCGCTGGAATGCGCCGCGGCCGAGGACGGCATCCGCTGCAACTCGGTCCATCCCGGCATCATCGTCACGCCGATCTGGCAGAAGGCCGCGACCCCCGGCGGCGGCGGGCTGAACGCGCCGCTCGATCCCGACGAGATGGCGCGCGCCGCGGTGCCGTTGGGCAAACCGGCCGACCCGCAGGAGATCGCCAACGGTGTGCTTTTCCTTGCCTCGGATGCCTCCGCCCACATGACCGGCTCGGAGCTGGTGATCGATGGCGGGCTGACCGCGGGTTCCATCCGGCGGCGCAGCTGACATCTCCCGACTATGACGCGGCGATCATCGGCGCCGGTGCCGCCGGGCTGATGTGCGCCATGACGGCCGCCGTGCGTGGTAAACGCGTGCTGGTGCTGGAGCACGCGTCCGAGCCGGGTAAGAAGATCCTTGTCTCCGGCGGTGGGCGCTGCAACTTCACCAATCTTGAAATCGCCCCCGACCGCTTCCTTTCGGCCAACCCGTATTTTTCGAAGGCGGCGCTGAAGCGCTACACGCAGCACGACTTTATTTCGCTTGTTGAAAAGCATGGCATCGCCTGGCACGAGAAGACACTCGGCCAGCTGTTCTGCGACGGCTCGGCCCGGCAGATCGTTTCGATGCTGCTAGCCGAATGCGCGGCCGCACATGTCGATCTGCGGACCGGGCATCGGGTGACGGCGATCACGCGGCCCGACCGGTTCGTCATTGCCACCGATCATGGCGAGTTCTTTTCGAAATCGCTGGTGCTGGCGACCGGCGGGCTGTCGATCCCGAAGATGGGCGCCACCGGCTTTTCCCTCGACATTGCCCGGCAGTTTGGTCTCGCCATCCAAAAGCCCCGCGCCGGGCTGGTGCCGCTGACGCTCGGTGCCGATGACCTCGCCTGGTCGCTGCCCTTGGCCGGCGTTTCGCTGGATGTGGTCGCGACCTGCCAGCGCCGAAAATTCCAAGAGGCCATGCTATTCACCCATCGCGGCCTGTCGGGCCCGGCGATCTTGCAGATCTCCTCCTACATGGCCGATGGCGACGCGTTGGCGATGGATCTGATGCCGGGGCAGGATGCCGGCGCGTTCCTGCTGGAACGAAAAGCCGCGCGGCCGAACGCCGAGCTGAAAACCGTGCTGTCCGAGGTTCTGCCGCAAAGGCTGGCGCAGGCGCTGGAACCCCTGGAGATGGCGAGGAAGCCGATTGCTGAACTCCGTAACGCCGACCTGCAACGCCTGGCGCTCAGGTTGAAGC
>JAYTTA010000231.1:0-1868 GCA_043745345.1 Acetobacteraceae bacterium
CCCTTCTCGTCGCGCCTGTCGCCGCCCCGGCTGCGGAAACTGTCGGTCTGCGGCGTCGGCCACAGCGCTGCCGTCGTCGCCAGGTTCATGCCGTGCTGGCCCGCTTCCTGCGAGGGCGTCGGCCTGGTCTGTCGGTTCTCGTTGGCGCTGGCCCGAGGCGTCGGCCAGAGCCGCAGCATCTCGGTCCGGTTGCCGCCGCTCGAGCGGATCCCAGAGCAGGCGCGCGGGGTCGGCCAATTCGTCCCCTTCGCGGATGGCAAGGATGAACAGCCGTTCGCGCCGATGGGGCGCACCGACTTCCGCCGCCGTAAAGAGGCCTGCCGCAAGGCGGTAGCCCATGCCGACCAGTCCGCTGGCGACTTCGGGGAATCCGAGCCGCAGATGATGGGCGACATTCTCGAGGAAGACGAAGGGCGGTTTGATTTCGCCGATGATGCGGGCGACATGCGGCCAGAGGTGGCGCGGATCCTCGGTGCCGAGCCGTTTGCCCGCAACCGAAAATGGCTGGCACGGATAGCCAGCACTGACGATATCCACCGCGCCGCGCCAAGGGCGGCCGTCGAAGGTTCCAACGTCGTCCCATACAACCGCTTGATCCAAGGACGCGTCTTCCATCCGCGCCACGAGAGTGGCTGCGGCGTAGGTTTCCCGTTCGACATAGCCCAAAGCACGATATCCGGGGAGGGCGATGGCGAGTCCGAGGTCGAGCCCGCCCGCGCCGGAACAGAGGGAGAGGCCCAACAGGCATGCGTCTGCAGTTCCGGAAGCATCTCCGGAGGAATATAAAGCCAGGTCATGCATGCCTCAGGCTGCGGATTTGCGTTTACGGGCGGGTTCTATATCGACATCGCTGTCGGTCGCTTCAGAGGGCGCGTCGACGTCATCGCCCAGCCGCTCGGTTCTGATCTGCGAGAAACTCCGGCCATCACCTTCAAGGATCGCGTCGCGGCCGGTGTCGGCCTGCCAACGTTCGACGGCGACGTCGATGTAGGCGGGGCTGATTTCCATCGCGAAAACGCGGCGGCCGTTGGCTTCGCCCGCCATGATCTGCGAACCCGAACCACAAAACGGCTCATAGCACAGCCCGCCGCGCGCAACATGCTGACGCATCGGGATCCCAAAGGCATCGAGTGGCTTCGGCGTGGGATGATCAGGCCGCTCGTCCTTGGCAAAGCTGGGCAGCGCCCATGTCGACGGCAGCGTTTCCTCAGCCACCTTTGGCGGACGATTGCCCCTGATCCAGCCCATGAAGCAGGGTTCGTGTTTCCACAGATAATGCGACCGGGTCAGCACCCCGCGCTCTTTCACCCAGATGATCTGCTGATGGACAAACGCGCCCACCTTTTCCCAGCAGGCTTCCAGCATCGCCTGACGGCGCGAGGCGTGCCAGCAATACCACGCGGCATTCTCGGCAATCGCCTCGGCAACAGCGGCGGCGATGAAGCCGTCGTACAGTTCCGCACCCTGAGAACTGTCGTCCCAAGTGACGCCGTAGGACTGCGACCAGTCCTTGTTGCGGGTCGGGTGGTTCGAGCCGTCATAATCGACGAGGTACGGCGGATCGGTGGCAAACAGGATCGCCCGCTCGCCGTTCATCAACCGGCGCACATCGGCAGCGCTGGTGCTGTCACCGCACAGCAGCCGGTGATCGCCGAGGATCCAGAGATCGCCGGTGCGCGACGCTGGATTGCGCGGCGGTTCCGGGATCACGACCGGCGGCACACTGGCACCACCGCCATCCTCGCCGTCGCCCTCCGGCACATAGGCCAGCAGCTTGTCCAACTCGCCGTCGGAAAACCCGACCAGCGACAGGTCGAAATCTTCGGCCAGCAGGTCGTTCAGTTCCGCCGACAGCAGGGCCTCGTCCC
>JAYTTA010000232.1:0-6766 GCA_043745345.1 Acetobacteraceae bacterium
CGACTGGTACGGGTTAAGCCTGCCAGTGGACCGGCTGGCGGTGACGCTAGGCGCTTCCGGGGCATTTCCCCTGGCCTTCCTGGCAGCGTTCAATCCGGGCGACCGCATCGCCCTCACCTCGCCGTTCTACCCGCCCTACGTCAACATCCTGATGGCGCTCGGCATGGTCCCGGTGGTCATCGAGGCCGGGCCTGACACCCGGTTCCAGCCCAGCGTCGCCCTGTTGGAACGGCTCGATCCCCGCCCGGACGGGCTGATCATCGCGAGCCCGTGCAACCCGGCCGGCACCATGCTGCATCCGGACGAGTTTTCCGCAATCGCGATTTGGTGCCACACCAACGGCGTCCGTCTGATCAGCGACGAGATCTATCATGGGCTGCATTACAACAGTCCGATTGTGACCGCGGCCAGCCACTCACCGAGCGCCATCGTGGTCAACAGCTTTTCCAAGTATTTTTCCATGACCGGCTGGCGGATCGGCTGGCTGGTGCTGCCGGAAGACTTAATCCGCCCGGTGGAGCGGCTGGCCCAGAACTTCTTTATCTCCGCACCGCACGTTTCGCAGGTGGTCGCCGAGGCGGCGTTCGATTGCCATACCGAACTTCAGGCGAATGTTTCACGCTATCGTCGGTCGCGAGATCACTTGCTGATGGCTTTGCCGAAGGCTGGCTTTTCTCGCTTGAGCCCGTCGGAAGGCGCCTTCTACCTATACGCCGACATATCCGATCGCTCGAACGACAGCGTAGCGTTCTGCGCCCGGATGCTGGCAGAGACCGGCGTCGCGGTATCCTCGGGCGTCGACTTCGACCGCACACGGGGCAACCGATTCATCCGGTTCAGCTACTGCGGCCCCGAAGCCGACATGGCCGAGGCCGCATTGCGCTTACATAGCTGGAAGTAACGCGGGTCCGGGGGCGCTGCCCCCGGCGAGGTTTGGGACTGGCCCCGACCTTACTGGTTGATCTTCTTAGAGATCGCCGCCCAGCGATCCAGAACCGGCAGGATCACGTCGGACTTCTCCGAATCCAGCATCACCACCACGCGCGCCAGTCCCAGATCCTTCATCCGTGCCACCGTGTCGGCGTCTTCCTTGACGCCAAATGACGAAATCGGGATTTCCGCCGGATCGCGCTTGGCTTCGGCGCACATCTGCTTGAAGGCGGAAACCTGCTCGTCCAACGCCATCGAGGCGCGGCCGGCAACCGGAATCCAGCCATCGCCATAGCGGATGGCGCGACGCACCGCGTGCGGAAAGGCGCCACCGACGATCACCGGCAGGCGCTTCTGCACCGGCTTCGGCCACGCCATCATCGGGTCGAAGTTGACGAATTCGCCATGGTATTCGGCCTTCGAGTGGGTCCAGATCTCGCGCATCGCCTCGATCCGCTCACGCGACAGCTTGGCGCGGCTGGAGAATTCGGTGCCGTGGTTCTCCATCTCGTCCTGGTTCCAGCCGATGCCGATGCCGAACAGGAATCTCCCCTGCGACACCTGGTCGATCGAGGCCACCAGCTTGGCGGTCTGGATCGGATCGCGCTGGTTGACCAGGCAAACGCCGGTGCCGATTTTCAGGGTTTTCGTGACCGCGGCCGCGGCGGTCAGGGTCACGAACGGATCCATCGCGTCGTAGTAGCGCTTCGGCAGGTCGCCCCCGCCGGGGAACGGCGTCTTGCGCGACAGTGGGATGTGGGAATGCTCGGGCGCCCAGACGGATTCGAAACCTCGTTCCTCCAAGGCCACGCCCAGTTCGGCCGGGGTCATGGAATAGTCGGTAAAGAACATCGACGCGCCGATTTGCATGGCCTGTTTCCCTGGTTTCTGGTTAACAGCAATCATAGCAAGGTTGGGGCTCTGTCCCAAACCCCGCCAAGGGTCTCGACCCTTGTGACCCGTTATTTTAGGGCCGCGACTATGGAATCGCAGATGAAATCTACCGCACCCTCGGACAGGTCGGGGTGCAGCGGCAACGCCAGGATGCGACCAGCCAGGCCCTCGGATACCGGCAGGGCTGCACCGTCATGGTGGCCGGCATAGGCCGGCTGGCGGTGCAGCGGCTGTGGATAGTAAATCGCGGTCGGAACGCCGGAAACGTTCAGCGCCGCCTTTAGCCGGTCCCGAACGGTCACGTCCGGCAACAAGATCGAATAAATCGCCCAAGCGCTGGTGCTGTCGGGCACCCTGGCCGGAATGGTGACGACGTTGCCTAGCCTGCGGTCATAGATGGAAGCAATACGCTCGCGAATGGCAAGCTCCTCGGGGAACACCGTCAGCTTGGCCAGCAGAACCGCTGCCTGAAGCGTGTCGAGCCGGCCATTCATCCCGGTGCGCAATACCTCATACCTTGTGGTGCCCTCGCCGTGGGTGCGCAGGCTGCGGTAAAGCGCCGCGCGCTCGGCGCTCTCGGTGAACAGCGCGCCGCCATCGCCGTAGGCACCAAACGGTTTCGACGGAAAGAAGCTGACCGCGGTGGCGTCCGCTGCGCGGCCGAGCTTTTCCCCGGCCAAGCTCGCGCCAAAACTCTGGGCGCAGTCGTCAATGGTAAACAGGTTTTCGCGCGCCGCAATTGCATTAAGGACGGGCCATTCGGCCGGTTGTCCGAACAGATCGACGCCGATCAGGGCGCGTGGGGTCAAACGGCCGGCCGCACGCACATCGCCGATGCGCGCCTGAAGATGCCCCGGGTCGATCTGGAAGGTGCGCGGGTCAACATCGACGAATACCGGCGTGGCGCCCAGCAGCAGCGGCACCTCGGCAGTGGCGGTGTAGGTGAAGGCCGGTAGGAACACCGCGTCGCCAGCGCCAATCCCCTCGGCCATCATCGCGATCTGCAGCGCGTCGGTGCCTGACGACACCGATACGCAGTAGGAGGCGCCGCAAAAGGCGGCAAGCGCCGTCTCCAACTCCGCCACTTCCGGGCCTAGCACGAACTGGCAGTGCGCTAGCACCGCCTCCAGACGCCGGCGTAGTTCGGGCTCGATCCGCGCCTGCTGCGCCTTGAGGTCGAGGAATGGGATGTTCATGCGCGTATAGAACTTTCATCGGCGCCGGCCGAGCCGTCCACGTTGTGTTCGAATTCTGGGATCAGCCGGCCGACCGAGGTCAGCGCCAGCCGGACCTGGCCCGCGCGGCAAGCCGCCGCGATCTCCTCGATGGCGCGGCCGACGATCGCCGGGTCGGCGGTGCGCGGCGTCGCCATCAGCAACCCGGGATGGCCGGTTGGCACCGGCGGCTCGCGGCCGTGGAACAGCTCCTCGAACAGCTTTTCGCCGGGGCGCAGACCAGTGAAACGAACCTCGATGTCACGCTCCGGCCGCAAGCCGGCCAGCCGGATCATCTGGCGGGCAAGATCAACGATCTTCACAGGCGCACCCATGTCGAGCACAAAGATGCCGCCGTCCGCAATCGCGTCGGCGGCATCGGCGGCCCCGAGCACGCTGGCCTGCAGCACCAGCCCGACCGCCTCGCGCACGGTCATGAAGTAACGCTGCATGTCCGGGTGGGTGACGGTCAGCGGTCCGCCGCGCTCCAACTGGCGCTGGAACAGCGGCACCACCGATCCCGTGCTGCCGAGCACGTTGCCGAACCGTACCGTAACGCAGCGCATGGCGCTGCCGCCTGCGACCCGGGCGGCGACATCCAGCGCCTGGCAGTACATCTCGGCCAGCCGCTTCGAGGCACCCATCACCGAGGTCGGGTTGACCGCCTTGTCGGTCGAGATCAGCACCATGGCGATGGCGCCGGCGGCGCGGGCCGCGTTGGCGACGTGGAAGGTGCCGGCGGCATTGGTCAGCAAGCCTTCCAGCGGGTTGGCCTCGACCATCGGCACGTGCTTCAGCGCGGCGGCATGAAATACCAGCTCCGGCCGGCAGGCGTCGAAGATGCCGCGGATGCGGGTTTCGTCGCGGATGTCAGCGATTACCGCGCGGCGCTGCAACAGGGGAAAAGTCTCGGCGAGCTCCAGATCGATCTGCCACAGCGCGTATTCGCCATTATCGAGCAGAGTCAGGGTTTCCGGTCCCAGCGCCGCGACCTGACGCGCCAGCTCCGATCCGATGGTGCCGCCGGCGCCGGTCACGATCACTCGGCGGCCCTGGATCAGCCGCGCCATGCCGTCGCGGTCGAGCGGCACTTGCGGGCGGTTGAGCAAGTCCTCGATGGCGACCGGCTTGAGCTCCAACCGGTCGGCCTCGCCACCCTGCATGGCGGGCCGAAGCGCGGTCGGGCGCGGCGCGCGGCGGACGGCAAGTCCAAAACCCTGAGCCTCGTCGATCACGCGGGCCAGCACGTCGCCGGTAAGGTCCGGCGTCGCTATCACTAGCACCGACGGCAGCCGGTCCTCGGCACGCAGCCGGTCGAGCACCGATACTAAATCGTCGACCGGGCCGAGGATGGGAAAGCCCTGGATGCGGCGGCCAGTCTGGCGGGTGCCGAGTGACAGCAGGCCGGTGACGCGCAGCGCGGATCGACGTTCCTGCGACAGCGCCCGGCGTTCCTGAGACAGGGCGCGGAGAAACAGGTCGGCGTCCTCGCCGGCGCCGATCAGCAGCGCCGAGCCGCCCCTTGCGTCGCTGCCACCGTCCGCGAGCGCCGCGCCGCCGATGATCTGAGACCGGCGGTAGGCAACGCGGGGCGTGCCCAGCAGCACCAGCAGAGTGAAGGTGTGGATGATCGGGAAGGCCGGGCTGGCGATAGAGAAACCCGCCAGATGCAGCACTAGCGCGAACAGAGCGGCGGCACCGACCGAGGAGGCGGCGACACTAATGAGGTCGGACATGCCAGCGAACCGCCAATATTGCAGCGATAGCCGAAACGGCAAGCCGGCAACGAGTAGGGCAATGGCCCCGACCGCCAGTAGCCAGGATGGTTGCAAAAGAAAAACAATCGGGTCGGCGATCCAGCGCGCGACCGGCACGGCGATGGCCGCCAGCACGCCGTCAAGCGCGACGTTGACGGCGATTCGCAGCAGAGGGCGAGGGGACGGCATTGCGGAACCCGTCATAGACCAGTAGGGGCCTGCGTCACACCCCGGCTTGATCCTGCCGTTCCGCTGCCGGGCATTAGGGTTCCGCATGACGCTTGAGGCTCTTTTTCATCATCTGGGTTTCGCCACCCTGATGGCGTTGCTCTCCGCCGGCGTAGTGCGGGCGATGATCCGCGTTGCGGTGATGGATCAGCCGGATGCGCGGAAATCGCATGATCGGCCAACCCCCAAGGGCGGCGGCGTCGGGATCGTCGTGGCGTTCCTGGTCGGCGTCGCCATCCTATACGAGCTGGCGCAGTTCTCCCGGCTGGCCGATCCGTATTTTCGCGGTTTGATCGCGGCAGCGGCGGCAATCGCCTTGGTCGCGTTCCTCGACGACGTATGGGACTGGCCGTTTACGGTGAAGCTTGGCGCGCAGATCCTGGCGGCGTTGGCGGCGGTCGGCACCGGGTTGTACGTCGAGGTCTTCCGGATACCCTATGTCGGAGCGCTCGACATCGGCTGGTTTGGCGTGCCGACGACCCTGTTCTGGCTGCTGTTCGCGACCAACGCGATGAACTTCATCGACGGGTTGGACGGCTTGGCCGGCGGCGTGGCGCTGATCGCCGCCGGCTTCCTGTGCGCGATCGCTGCTGGCCAAGGCGGGTGGTTCGTGTATTTCGCCTCGTTGCTGCTGGGTGCCGGGTTGGTAGGCTTCCTGCCTTTTAATTTTCCTCGTGCGAAGATTTTCATGGGCGATGTCGGCAGCCAATTCTGCGGCTTCGTGCTGGCGGTGCTTGCGGTCGCCGCCAGCCGGTTCGACACCGTCGAGCTGTCGTTCCTGATCGTGCCGATGCTGCTGTCGGGCGTGCTGTTCGACGTCGCTTTTACCTTGATCCGCCGTTGCTTGGCTGGCGAGGCACTGACCGCCGCGCATCGCGGCCACCTGTATCAGCTGGCCCAGCGCACCGGCATGCCGGCGTTCTGGGTAACGATCGTGCATTGGGGTTTCGCGGTCGCCGGCGGCATCGCCTGCCTCGGCTTCATCGCGACGTCCGGCCAATGGAAGGCGATCATCCCACTGCTGCTGCTGCCACCACAACTGATCTGGGCCGTCTGGGTGTTGAAATGCGCGAGCCGTGCTGGCCTGCTGGTTTCCTCGACGCGCGAGTCGAGTCTATCCTTGGCGTCCGGGAAACTGCCCTAGTCAAAAGCAAGCGAAAAACTCCATGAGCAGTGCCGTTCTAGCTGCCAAACACGCGACGGAAGCAGCCAGCGCACGTCGAAAAAGCAACTATGCGCGCCGCTACTGGCCGTTCGTGCTGCCCGCCGCAATCATCGTCGCCGCGGTGATCCTGTTTCCGTGGGCCTTCACTCTGTTTATGTCGGTTCATGAATGGAAAGTAGGCGGCGATACCCCGTTCGTCGGCCTGTCCAACTATTTTCACCTGGTGGAGGACGAGCGGTTTCGCAGCGCGGTGTGGCGCACGCTGTATTTCACCGCGTTCTCGACGCTGGCGCCGCTGCTGCTGGGGATACTGGCCGCGGTCTGCTTCCAGACTAACTTCTTCTTCCGCGGCGTAGCACGGACCCTGTTTATCTTGCCGATGATGGCGACGCCGGTAGCCGTCGCGCTGGTCTGGACGATGATGTTCCATCCGCAGCTTGGCGTACTGAACTACCTGCTGACCAGCATGAGGCTGCCGCCAAGCGCCTGGGTCTATGACGCCGCCACCGTGATCCCGACGCTGGTAATGGTCGAGACCTGGCAATGGACGCCGCTGGTCATGCTGATCGTGCTGGGCG
>JAYTTA010000233.1:0-1856 GCA_043745345.1 Acetobacteraceae bacterium
CAACCGTATCACTTACGCAATGTACCAGTCTTTCCAGAAGCTGGGCTGTTCGGTGATGCGCTTTAACTTCCGGGGCGTGGGCCGCAGCCAGGGCCGCTATGATGGCGGCATTGGGGAAATCGGCGATGCGGCAGCGGCGTTGGACTGGATGCAGGCGGTCAACCCGAACTCTGGCGGGCTGTGGATCGCTGGATACTCGTTCGGCGCCTTCATCGGCATGCAGCTGCTGATGCGACGTCCTGAGATTTCGGGCTGGGTCAGCGTCGCACCGCCGGCAAACCACTATGATTTCGGCTTTCTCGCCCCTTGCCCCTGCAGCGGCCTGATGGTGCACGGCGATAACGACGAACTGGTGCCCGAGCCTGCGGTGCGGAAGCTAGTCGACAAGTTGAACACGCAGAAGAACGTCACGGTCGATTATCGGATTTTTCCGGGCGCCGACCATGTGTTCGCCGAGCACGCCGACCAAGTCGCGGCCGCTGTCGAGGACCATGTTGGCCGCTCGATCGCCCGTCGCGCCATGGCGCTGGCCGCCGACTGACTTTTCTGTAGCCGGCCCCTTCTGTAGCCGGCACCGACCCGGTGCCGGCTACAACCTCTCCATCCATTCCGCTAAAGCCGCGACCACGGCCTCAGACTGTTCGGAAATCAGGGCGTGACTGGCGTCTTCGATCAGCACGACGCTGACCCGGTCGCCGAGTTGGTCACGCAGTTCCTGCCGCTTTTCAACGGGTTTGAACGGATCTAACGCAGCCTGCAGATCCAGGATCGGCGCTGCCCCCGCCCCCCACCACTCGGCCTGCGATGTCGCCTGGCTCGCCGCACGCTGACAGGTCCGTGCGGCCGGGTGCCATCCCTGCAGCCACTCCGCGGGATCGTGGCCCGTCGCGAAGAACAGTTTTTTCAGCAGCCGCAGCCGTTCCTCCCTGGGTGTTGCCGGATCGCCGCAAGCCGTTACACCCGCGCTGAGTTCCGCCGGGATCGATTTAGCCGCAGCCGCGACCAGTGCCACGCCGCACACCAGCGACGGATGGTCCGCCGCGGTCATCCGCGCCAACCAATTTCCGAATGCGTGGCCGGCGACCACCGCCGGGCCGCCATCGGCATGGCGGATCACCATGGCGATGTCGTCAGCCAGGTCATGCAGGGTGATCCCGGACATCGGGCCGGCCGAGCCCAGCGCGCCACGCGGCTGCGGCCGCAGCACCCGGTAGCCACGCGCCGCCAAGCCGGCCGCCACCGCGTCGAAGTCGAGCGAGTCGCGCCCCGCTGAGGGCAGCAGGACCACCGGCCTGCCCGCGCCCTCGTCAATCAGGTCTATTGTCGACGCACCGTTGTGCAGCAGTGTCCGCATGTTCTGTTTTCCCCCTTTACGTGCTAATTCGCCGCTTCATCCAGACACGAGCCCGCCATGCCGAAAAGCGACTTTCTCCGTGAGGCGACCGCCCGTGGCTTCCTTCACCAGTGCACCGATTTGGCGGCGCTGGACGAGGTCATGCTGGCCGGGCCGATCTCCGCTTATATTGGCTTCGACTGCACCGCCGACAGCCTGCATGTCGGCAGCCTGACCCAGATCATGATCCTGCGTCTGCTGCAAAAGCATGGCCATAGGCCAGTCGTCCTGATGGGCGGGGGCACCACCCGCATCGGCGATCCGTCCGGTAAGGACGAAAGCCGGAAGATGCTGACCGACGAGGCGATCGAGGCCAACATGGCCGGCATCCGCCGGTGTTTTTCCCCGTACCTCCGGTTCGGCGACGAAGCCGGCGACGCCGGGATGGCCAATAACGCCGACTGGCTGGACACGCTCGGCTATATCCCGCTGCTGCGCGAGGTCGGTCCCCATTTCACCATCA
>JAYTTA010000234.1:0-1851 GCA_043745345.1 Acetobacteraceae bacterium
ACCGGAGCGCACCGGCCACTCGCGCGGCATATCGGGCGGCGGGATGTAGCGGCCGGTTTCGAAATACGAGATTTTCATCGCGTCCTCCCTGATCGTTACTCCGGTGGTTCGCCGGGGATAGGTGTGCGGCTGAGGCTGACGATCAACGTCGTCACTTCGGCGATGCACTTTTCGGCGTCCTCGCCGCTCGTGCCCTTGGCGACCAGTGTGACCCCGTTGCCGCTCGGCCGGTAGAACGGGTAGCTGCCGAGGTCGATATCGGGATACCGGTTCTGAATGTCCGTCAGGCCCTGCGCGATCAGTCCCTCGCCCAGGCCGATGGCATGCACCGACCGGGATTCAATCCGAGCGCCGCCCTGTAGCCGGGGGGCGAGCCATTCGAACATCGACTGCATCACGCGGGGGACGCCCGCCATGACGTAGACATTCTCCATCTGGAAGCCGGGTGCGACCGACATTGCGTTGTCGATCAGCGCCGCACCCCGGGGCATGGTGCCCATGCGCTGGCGGGCGGCGTTGAACTCGCCGGGCTTGTAAGCCTTTTCCATGCGGGCGAAGGCCACCGGATGCGGCTCCCACGGGACGCCGAAGGCGGCGGCGATGCACTCGCTTGTGATGTCGTCGTGGGTTGGGCCGATGCCGCCGGTCGTGAACACATACGTGAATTTGCGGCGGACTTCGTTCACCGTATCGACGATGGTTTGGGCGATATCCGGGATGACGCGGACTTCCCTTAACGGAACTCCCAGTTCGCCCAAATGCACCGCCAGGAACCGAGTATTGGCGTCCTGGGTGCGGCCGGACAGGACCTCGTTGCCGATAACGAGCAAACAAGCGGTGGGGTTGTTGGCGGGCATGGCGGCGTCCCTCAAAGAAAATCCCGTAACAGGGGAATCAGCGGTTTGTCGGCGGGCGGCATTTCATACTCGCTCAGCTTGCGCGGCCATACCCAGGCGAGGGTCTGGTTCTCCCGCCCGGTCGGCGTGCCCTTCCAGCGGCGGCACAGGAACAGCGGCATCAGCAGGTGGAACGAGTCGTAAGCGTGCGAGGCGAAAGCGAACGGCGCCAGGCAGGCGGCGCTGACGTCGATGCCGAGTTCTTCTTTCAGTTCCCGGATCAGCGCGACCTCCGGCGTTTCGCCGGGGTTGAGCTTGCCGCCGGGAAATTCCCACAGGCCGGCCATTTTTTTCCCTTCGGGGCGCCGCGCCAGGAGGATGCGGCCGTCGGGGTCGATCAGGGCGCAGGCGGCAACCAATAGCAAAGGTTTCTCACCGCTTTCGGTGGCGGGGGCCTCGGTGTGGCCGAAGATGTCGGCGCGGGTCGCCTCGAAATCCCAGACGGGACGGGTGCCGCCCCGCGCGGGGAAATCGCGGACGGCGTCGCCCACCTGCTGGAAGCCGATGCGGCGCAGAACGGCGGCGGAGGCGGGGTTTTCCATGTCCACATCGGCCTGGATGCGGTCGAGTTCCAGGTTCGCCAGCGCCCAACTGACCAGCCTTCCCGCAGCCTCGGTCGCCACGCCATGGCCCCAAAAACGGCGCCCGACCCAGTAGCCCAGGCGCCCGGTCCGCGTGGCCTTGTTCAGGTGCACGCTGACCACGCCCACCAGCACATCCTTGCCGTCTTCGTCGCCGGTGATGGCAAGGTCGTAGCCGGTGCCCTCGGCGATGCCCGTCAGGGTGGAGGCAATCCACTCATCCGCGAGTTCCCGAGGATACGGATACGGCACCACCGCCAAAGTCCGGGTCACTTCCCAATCGTTGACCAGCCGATGCAGCGACTCGGCATCCGCCACTTTCAGCGGGCGCAGCATCAGCCGCTCGGTTTTCAGCGGTTCGAAGCGGGCGGCGG
>JAYTTA010000235.1:0-1850 GCA_043745345.1 Acetobacteraceae bacterium
TGCTCGCCGCCGGCGACGACGCGGCCGTCGAGGTCGATCTTGACGAGGTTGGAGGCGGTGATCTCATCGTAGTTGAGACCCCAGGGATTGATCAGGAAATGATCCTCGGGCCCGGGTACCCGGGCGGTCAGGTGGCCGTAGATCTGCTCGGTCCAGCCATGGTGGTCGACCAGCCGGTAGGCTGCGGCGAGTTGTACGCGAACGTCCCATTCCGCCGTTGGAATGGCATTATCGAGTTGGCGCTTGGCTGGCGCGTGGTCGTCCGGCATGGCTGTCCTCCGACTACTTGGTTCGGATGACCCCAGTCCCATGCGGCGATCTTGTCAATCATGGGGATGGCTGGCCTTGTTTCACTTGAACCAGCCGCTAGTCTCGGATCGTCAAACAAGCAACGACGGGGAAACATCATGACACTCAGCCGCCGCGCCGTGATGACGGCCGCGACCGCCCTGGTGTCGTTACGCCATGCCCGCGCGGAGGAAAACACCACCATCCGCGTTGGCATGCTTACCGACATGTCGGGCCCGTATCGCGACGTGACCGGACCGGTCGGGGTCGCCTGCGCGCGCCAAGCGATCAGCGAGTTCGCCAGGTCCAACCCCGGCGTCACCGTGGAAATGCTTGTCGCCGATCATCAGAACAAGCCCGATATCGCGGTCGGCGTGGTGCGGGAATGGTTCGACCGCGGCGGCGTGGACATGATCCTGGGCGTTGACAGCTCGGCCGTGGCACTGGCCTGCACCAACATCACCGCCGAGCTGGACAAGGTCCATCTCAATACCGGTGCCGGCACCTCGGTGCTGACCGGCAAGGCGTGCAACGCCAACACCGTGCACTGGACGCTGGACACCTGGAACATCCCGCACTCGACCTCGACCGCCGTGGTCAAGGGCGGTGGCGACAGCTGGTTCTTCATCACCGCCGACTATACGTTCGGCCACACGGCGCAGGCCGACACGACGAAGTTCATCGAGGCGGCGGGCGGCAAGGTAGTCGGCTCGGCGTTGTTCCCGTTTCCCGACACGCATGATTTTTCGGCGTTTTTGCTCAAGGCTCAGGCGAGCGGGGCCAAGGTGCTGGGCTTTGCCGCTGCCGGATCCAATTTCATCAACTGCGTTAAGCAGGCACGGGAGTTCGGCATCGACCGCACCATGACGCTGGCGGCGCTCGCCTGTTTCGTCAACGACGTGATTGCGATGGGGCTGCCGACCGCGCAGGGGCTGATGCTGACCGAGAACTTCTACTGGGACCTGAACGACCGAAGCCGCGCCTTCACGCAGCGCATGCGCCCGGCGCTGGCGGCCGGCGTGTTCCCGAACATGGACCAGGCCGGCAGCTACTCGGCGCTGACGCACTATTTGAAGGTAGTGGCGGAACTTGGCGCGGCGAGCGCGAAGAGGTCCGGTCGGGTGACGGTTGCGGCAATGAAGCGGATGCCGACGGATGACGATTGCTTCGGTGCCGGCTCGATCCGCGAGGACGGGCGCAAGATCCATCCCGCCTATCTGTTCCGGGTCAAGAAGCCGGAAGAAAGCCGCTATGCCGGAGACGTCTATACGCTGCTGGCGACAACCCCGGCCGAGGCGGCGTTCCGCCCGATAGCCGATGGCGGCTGCCCGATGATCCGCGCGTAGTCTTTGCGCGGATCATTCGGCTGGGTGGGAAAGACCTACCCGGCTTTTGCCTGCTTGGCGGAAAGCCGCGCGACCTTCTCGCCAACATGGCTGCTGAACTCGTCGCTCTTGTAGATGTCTGACACGATCGACTTCAGATTTTCCTGGTGCTGCTGCATGCCCAGGGCGCTGGCATAGGCGATAGCGGTTCCGAAGCCGGAACCCTTGCCTGCTCCG
>JAYTTA010000236.1:0-1850 GCA_043745345.1 Acetobacteraceae bacterium
ACGCAGCCTGGCCAGCAGCTGTAGCAGCGGCATCGCGGCGCCGACGAGTCCGGCCTGCGGAGCGGCTGGCGTCGCGTCAGGAACAACGGCGGCAACGACTGGGGCGATCGGGCGAGCGGCGACCGCCGGCGGCCTGCCTCCCGGTCGCGGCCGCATCACGATGCGCTCGTCGCCCGAGCTGGACGGAGGGGCCGGCGTGTCGCTCAGCGTTCACCTCCCGTTGCAAACGTCAGCACCCTCGCACATCGTTACAGGCTTGCGTAGTCTATTCGGCAGATGAAGTTTGCGGAACACGGCATACCGCACGCATAGTCGTCGCATCCCCATCGCTACTTCTTTATTATTATGGTTTTGGACGGGGCCAAACGAGGTTACCGTGGCACTGGTCCCATCTGCTGTCATCCTGAGCACCGACGAGATGGGCCGGGTCGCGCCGCCGATCTCGGCGTCGGTCGGGCAGAGCGGCGTCAACCGGCCCGAGGACGTGTTCATCATCCAGTCGCTGCTCAACGCCCGGCTGCCCAAACCTCATTCCTTCCTGCCGGTCACCGGCACGCCTGACGTCGGGACGATGCTCGCGATCGAGGCCTACCAGGCGGTGGTGCTGGGGATGAACCCGCCCAGCGGCCAGGTCGATCCGGGCAGCGCCACCTACTATTCCTTGGCGGCGCGCCCGCTGGTGCAAGACGCCGGCAGGCTGCCGCCGCGATTCGGCCACGTCGGCCAGGTGCCGGCCGACATCGCCGACGCCGCCGTCAGCTCGCAGGGCAAATGGAACGTGCCGGCCTCGGTGACGCTGGCGCAATGGGCGGTTGAAAGCGCCTGGGGTGCGGCGATGCCGCCCGATAGCAACAACCCGTTCGGCATCAAGGCCGGATTGCTGCAGGCGGCGGTGGAAAGCGCCACGCACGAGGTCGTCGCCGGTGAGCGCATCGCCATCACCGCGCGGTTTCGCAAGTTCGATACGCTGACCGAGGCCTTCGACGCTCATGGCAAGCTCATCGCGACGAACCGCGTCTACGAGAAGGCAATGGCACAGCAGGCCGATCCGGAGGCGTTCGCCGATGCGCTGACCGGCGTCTATGCGACCGATCCGCAATATGGAACGACCCTGAAATGGGTGATTAAGAACTATGGTTTTGATCGATATGGGAAGTAAAAGGATGGTGCCCGCGCAGGGAAAGCCCCATCCTAGTCAGCGGCCAGACAGGCGATCAATATCAGCGTCACGTTGTCCTTCGCGCCCCGTTCCAGCACCATCGCGAGCAGCCTGTCGCGCGCCTGTTCAAGCGGCAGCCGGGCGAGCTCCCGCTCAAGCTCCTCATCGCTGACCATCCGGGTCAGACCATCGCTGCATATCAGAAATAGATCATCGGGCTGGATGCGGGCGTGGGTGAACTCCAGCTCCAGGCCATCCTCCGCCCCGACCGCGCGATTGATGACGCTGGCGTGGGGATGGGCCTCGGCCTTCTCGGGCGTCAGTTGGCCGGCGTCGATCATGTCCTGCACCAGGCTGTGATCGCGCGTCAGCCGGTCGAGCTCACCGCGGCGCAGGCGATAGACGCGGCTGTCGCCGGCCCAGAAGCAGGCGAAATGCTCGGCGAAGATCAACAGGCCGGCGACCGTGGCGCCAATCGCCGTCGGCGCGTTTCGGCTCGCGGCCAGGGTCCGCAACTCGGCATTGGCGTCAGCCAGCCGGTCTGTGACGGCCGCGACGAACGCGGTCCCGGTCGGCTGCGGTTCAATGCTGGCAAGCGCGCGCACCACGGCCTGGCTGGCGACGTCGCCAGCGGTCATGCCGCCCATGCCATCGGCGACGGCCCACAGCCCGATGTCCGCGCGTTCAAGAT
>JAYTTA010000237.1:0-1847 GCA_043745345.1 Acetobacteraceae bacterium
ATGGCCGGCGTGGGACCGGGGCGGACGAAGCGAATGAGGATTTCCGCCACGTCCAGCTTCGCCAGCCGCACCGCGAGCCAGCCGCGCATCGACCAGGACGAGTAGCGCTTGTTGCCGATATACAGGGTTCCGTCGGACATCGTTTCAATCTCCCGTGTTATCGAACAGGCCGGCCGGGGCGAACGCCGCCCGGGAATAGCCGATGGCGCAGAATGCCCCGCCCATGTAACGTTCCTCCACCGGATCGCCGCTGACCTTGCCGGCCAGTTGCCCGGCATAGGGATCGGCGCTGTCCGCCGGTGCCCAGCCGATATCGGCGCGCGCATCGTCGCGCCACCATGTCATGCGGCTGTTGTTCGACGCGCCCCAGACCACGCAGCTGCCGGTTTTGTCGGCCGTCACGCACGCAACGACGAGTCGCGAAAAATCGTCGTAGGACAAATAGCTCGCCAGCATGCGGGCGTTGACCGGTTCAGGGCAGGCGGAGCCGATCCGCAAATTCACGTTCTCCACGCCGTGCTTGAACCAGTACATGCGCCCCATCAGTTCGCCGTAGGCTTTCGATAAACCGTAGAAGCCGTCGGGCAGGAATTGGGTGTCGGCGGGCAGGCTTTCGGTGCGCTCATGAAAGCCGACGGCGTGGTTGGACGACGCGAAGATCACACGGGCTTGCTCGCGCCGGGCGGCCTCGTAGATGTGGTACAGGCCGCGAATATTGGGGCCGATCACCGCTTCGAACGGGCGTTCGACGGACACGCCGCCGAGGTGGACGATGGCGCCGCAGCCCTCGGCCAGGCGCAGGATGGTGACGCCGTCGCTCAGGTCGGCCTGGGTGAAGGTCGCGCGCGGCGGCAGAGGGTCGGGGAATGGCGCGATGTCGGTCATGACCAGGGTCCAGCCGGCGTCGCCCAGCCAGTTCGCCAGCACGCGCCCGAGCGCGCCGGACGCGCCGGTCAGAAAGACGGGTTTGGTTGGGACGGCGGTCATGGCATGCTCCGGGGCGAACGACAGGGGAGCCATCATGCGCACAATCGACCAACTCGCCCAGGCCTTGCTTGCAGGGCGGACCTCCAGCCGCGCACTGGTCGAACTTTCCCTCAGCCGCATTGCCGACCCGGCTGGCGAGGGTTCCCGAACGTTTATCAAGGTGCATGCCGAGCAGGCTCGGGCGATGGCGGACGCGGCGGATGCGCTGCGACGGGTGGGGCGGTCGTCGGGGCGCTACGCCGGGATTCCGATCGCATTGAAAGATCTGTTCGATATCGCGGGGGAGCCGACGCCGGCCGGGTCGGCGGTGCTGGCCGATGCGCCGCCGGCCGCCGCCAACGCGCCGGTGGTGGCACGCATGCTGGCGGCCGGATTCATTCCGATGGGCCGGGTGAACATGACGGAGTTCGCGTTCTCCGGCCTGGGCATCAACCCGCATTACGGCACGCCTTTGTCGCCGTGGGATCGCGCGTCCGGGCGCATTCCAGGCGGGTCTTCGTCGGGTACGGCAGTGGCGGTGGCGGACGGCATGGCGGCAGCGGGGCTGGGCACCGACACCGGCGGGTCCTGCCGCATCCCCGCCGCCTTCTGCGGCATCGTCGGCTACAAGCCCACCGCTCGGCGGGTGCCCATTACCGGCGTATTGCCGCTGGCGCCGTCGTTGGATTCGGTCGGGCCGCTGGCGCCGAGCGTGGCGTGCTGCGCGGCGATCGATGGGATTTTGGCGGGGGAGGGGCCGCGTGTGCCGGCCCCGGTCGGGCTGAAGGGCCTGCGGTTCGTGGTGCCGGAGAACATGGTGCTGGACGGGATGGACGCGGTCGTGTCCGCCGCGTTCGACCGGGCACTGGGGGCTTTGTCGG
>JAYTTA010000238.1:0-1847 GCA_043745345.1 Acetobacteraceae bacterium
GGCAGAGCCCGTGCTGGCTGTTCACAGCATCAGGCTAAGCGGATCCTCAACGACGGCCTTGAACGCGGCGATCCATTCGGCGCCGAGCGCGCCGTCGACCGCGCGATGGTCAACGCTGAGGGTGCAGCTCATCACCGTGGCGACGGCGAGTTCGCCGTTGCGGACCACCGGGCGCTGCTGGCCGGCGGCGACGGCGAGGATGGCGGCCTGCGGCGGGTTGATGATCGCCGAGAAGCTGGTGACGCCGTACATGCCCATGTTGGAGATCGAGAAGCCACCGCCCTGGAACTCGTCCGGCTTCAGTTTTCCGGCTTTGGCGCGGGCGGCGAGGTCCTTCATCTCGTTGCTGATGGCGGCGAGGCCCTTCTGGTCGGCGCGGCGCACGATCGGCGTGATCAGGCCATCGGGGATCGAGACCGCGACCGAGATGTCGATGTCGTCGAAGGCCACGATGTTGTCGTCGGTCCAGCAGACGTTGACCATCGGAATACGTCGCAGGGTGAGCGCGGCGGCCTTGATGACGAAGTCGTTGACCGACAGCCGGAAGGCGCCGGGGCCGTCTTTGGGTGATTTGGCGTTGAGCTCGGCGCGCAACTTGAGCAGCGCGTCGATCTCGATGTCCATGGTTACGTAAAAATGCGGCACGGTCTGCTTGGACTCGACGAGACGCCGCGCGATGACCTTGCGCATCGAGCTGTTCGGGACCAGCCGGTGAGGGGCAACGATCGGCAGTGCCGGGCTGGCAACTTTTGGCGCGGGCGCCCCGGGTGCGACCACGGCGGCCGGGGGAGCGGCCGGCTGTGCCTGGGTTGCCTCGATATCCGCCTTGACGATCCGGCCACCAGGGCCGGAACCCTTGATTCCGGACAGGTCGATCCCCGCCTGCCTGGCCATGCGGCGGGCCAGCGGAGAGACGAATATGCGTTCGCCGCCCGCGGGCTGATCATGTTGCGCATGGCCGTTGGTCATTGGCACGGATTGGTGTGCAGCCTGCGGGACCACGGCAGCGGGGGAAGCGGGCTTGGCGGGTGCCGCTGGAGCCGCGCCGGCCGGCACCGTCTCGCCGGCATTGACCAGCACGGCAATCGGCGCGTTGACCTTTACCCCCTCAGTGCCGTCGGCGACCAGGATTTTTCCGAGCACGCCCTCATCGACGGCTTCCACTTCCATGGTTGCCTTGTCGGTTTCGATCTCGGCGATCACGTCGCCGGCGCGGATGTTGTCGCCCTCGGCCTTGAGCCATTTGGTCAGCGTACCCTCGGTCATGGTCGGGCTCAGCGCCGGCATCAGTATGTTGGTGGCCATCTGCGGCTCCGCTCAGATTATTTTTCGAACCGCATCGACAACCCAATCGGGCTGCGGCAGGGCGAGCTTTTCTAGATTGGCGGCGTAGGGTAGCGGCACATCGCCGCCGGCGACGCGGACCGGCGGCGCGTCGAGCCAGTCGAAGCAGTTCTCGACGATCTGCATGGCAATCTCGGCGCCGATTCCCGCGAACGGCCAGCCCTCCTCGACCGTGACCACGCGGTTGGTCTTCTTCACGCTGGCGACGATGGTGTCGATGTCGAGCGGGCGCAGCGAACGCAGGTTGATGACTTCGGCGGAGATGCCCTGCTCGGCCAGGATTTCGGCGGCCTTCATCGCGGTGGTGACCGAGATGCTGAAGGCGACGATGGTGACGTGCTCGCCGGCGCGCTCGACCTTGGCGCGGCCGATCGGCAGGATGAAGTCGGGATCGGTCGGGCAGTCGAAGCTGGCGCCGTAAAGGATCTCGTTCTCGAGGAAGATCACCGGGTTGGGATCGCGGATGGCGGCGCGCAGCAGCCCCTTGGCATCGGCCGCCGACC
>JAYTTA010000239.1:0-6724 GCA_043745345.1 Acetobacteraceae bacterium
TCGGCCTTCCAGTTGTAAAGCGTCGCTCCTGAGACACCGTGCTTGCGCGCCAAATCAGCGGTCTTCGCGCCGGCCTTATGCTCCCTCCGCACGCCAAGGATCCGGTCTTCCATGAACCGTGCTCGCTTCATCTGTCCGTCCTTCAAAAGGCCGGACCCTAAATCCCCGTGGAGGAAGATCTCAGTTGCAGATCAGTCGCGGCCTTGCGGGCGGCGTCGTCATCCGATGGATTTGGCAGTCTGAACGGAGATGGCAGCTCGAAAATAGGTGCCGTGGGTTGGGCTACCTAAATTGCATCCATAGAACGCCTGTCGAAAGACTTGGTTCTATCGTTTGACGTATAGTCAGATGTCGTCTCGTTCAGCCTGGCTGATAGGGGATTCGCAAGTTTATCCAACTGTGGCACCTGATGGTTTCGACCTTCGTCGGACGAACCGCTCGCATCGACATACCGGAAGGGGAGGACAAGCGGTTCAACGAAGTCCGAAATGTCGGGTATCGGATCACCGACCCAACGAATTCTGAAGGGCAAGTGGATAGTCTCCATCAGCCGCTAACTGCCGCGATCGAAAGACAATGGCGGACCGGCGTTGCTTATCATGCGCAGTCCTTCCATTGCAGGGTTGCCCAGTCGAACTCGCGGCCGTCAAGCGTGCCGAGGGCGACGATGAAGGCCAGGCGTTCGTCCTCGGGCAGGGAGAAGGCGACGTCGAAGGGCACCCCGTGCCGGACCAGATAAAGGCAGTCGATCAGGTCAGGGTGCCTGCTCAGTTTCCCGCGTTGGCCAGGGTCTCGGGGCTGCGGGGTGGACCGGGGTCCAGGGCGATGGCGGAGGCGGAGATGCCGGCGTCGCCCAGGCGATGAACAAGGGCCTCGATCTGATGCTCGTTGGCGGGGGTCGGGACCGGAATGTCGTCGATGGCGGCGACCGATACCGCCAGGATCGCCATGCCGAGCCAACGGTCATTCTGGGCCAGGCTGGGACCGGCGGCCTTGAATAGGCGGAGGCGATCGAGTGCGGTCAGCCGGCGCAGGGTGAGCCGCCTGCCCTGGCTGTCGGTGACCTCAGTCAGCGCGGGAGCGTGGATCGTTTCAGTTGGGGTCATCAGATCCTCTTGCGCCGGGCGGCAAAGAATTCGAGTTTCTGCTTGACGCTGCTATCGCCTTTCCACTGGCCGGCGGCAGCGAGTTTGAAGGTGACGCTGTCGTATTGGTAGGTACTGGTGGAGCCGTCGGGTTCGGTAACGTATTGGTAAAGCGTGCCTAGGCTGACGCGGCGGCCGGAGTGGAAGGTCTGCTCGGCGCTGGCGATGAAATCGTCGACCGCGGAGTTGCCACGATCGATCTCGAAGCTACCCTCCCAGCCTTTCGGCAGTTCGGCCGCAAGTTGGGTGCCGTCGAGCCGATCGACGCGGACCGGGTGGGTGAGCTGGTGGCTGGCGAAGCTGGTGACGTGGGAGAGGTCGACTCGGCCGGCAGGACCCATGACGACGAGTTGGGTATCGCGGCCGATGGAAAACACGTTGAGTGCCATCGATATAGTTCCTTAAACTGCCTGGCCGCCGGGAAGGGTCTGGCGGGAGACTTGGACGGTCTGGCCGCCTTCCATGTTGACGATGAACTTCTCGTTGATCGCCTGGAACTGGACCTGGGCGTCGGACTGGACATAGCCGAGGCCGGTGCGGCTTGCCGGGTTGTTGCTGAGATCGCAGATGACGTTGAACGGCAGCAGACCGTCGGCGCTGCCGAGCAGGCCCTGGCTGAGCATGTTCTGCAAAAAGCTGAGCTGAGTCGAGCGGATGCGTCGGAACAGGTCGGCGTTGATGACTTGACCGACATACTGTCCCATGCCTGAAGCCAGGGTTGCCGCGATGTAGTTGGTCAGACGGGTGTAGTTGTCGCCATTCGACGCGCCGTTGGTAGAGGCGTTGTGGCCGCCGCGCACGCCCCAGAAGCTGCCGGCCGGCTGCGGGTTGGCGATCAGGTCGATGCCGGCGCCGAGCAGCACTGCGAGCTCGGTCGAGGAATAGGATGTGCTTTGGCCGGTGCCCGGCGCACCGGATTTCTGGCTGCCGATGACGCCGTAAAGCGGCTTGTTGAGGCTGGACTGCTCGGGGCTGAGATTGCCGAGCCGACCGGCGGCGAAGCCCTGTGGCGAGACAAGACGAACGACGTTGTTGACCTGGTCGGACCACCACAGCCAATCGCCGAACATCAGCTTGGCCGCATAGCTGTCTAGGCCGGCCTGCTGCTTGGTGGTGACGGCGTTGGCTACGGTATCGCCGGCCTGGCCGGTCAGAATCATGTAAACGCCTTCCTGTAGGCCGAACGCCGCCTGGACGGTCCATTGCGTCGGGTCGTCGACGTCGGCCAACAGGGCGATCGAGCAGCCCTGGCCGCGCAGCGCGTAGAGGCCGCGGCGGGGCGGCGTGTCGGTTCCGACCAGCGTTGCCGCGGCGACGCTGGCGGCGCCGTCGGTTCCTGGCGTGCCAGTGCCGAGTGTGAGGGTGAAGGGCTGCGGCAGCGTGACGGCGCCGGAGGGATTGATGGTGACCAGCTGGGAGGGACCCCGGGCGACGCCCTGGCCCTGGTTTACGGCGGCGGCGAGCGCGGTCCAGAAGGCGTTACCAGTGCCCGGGATGTTGTCGAACACCTCCGGCGCCAGGCCGGCGAGTGACGCGGTCAGACGCCAGGTGCCAACACGCGAACCGGCATTGAGCAAGAGTAGAATCGAGTTGCCGAGGCTGCCAGTGTAGAGCGCGGTAAACTGGACCGGGCTACCGGCGATCTGGGCCTGGGCGGCGGCGTCGGTACCGTCGGTCGCGCGGACACAGCGGAAGTTCTGGGCACCCTGCTGCACAGCGGTCGCAACATGAGTGCCCATGTCGTATTTGCGCGGCGAAAGCGGACCGAAATTGCGGGCGTAGTCGGCCATGGTAGCAACGATCACCGGCTGACCGATGGGGCCCCAGGGCGCGGTGCCGACGACGCCGATGACGTTGGTCGGGACGCCGTTGAGCACCAGGTTCTGTGGCAGAACGATCTGGACGTAGAGATCGGGCACCACCAGCGCGGTGGTGTTGATACTTCCCTGCTGGACGATCGGCATAGGTTTCCGTCTCCGTAGTTGACCTTCGGTATTGCGGGTCCAGGAGCACTACCCCTGGCGGGTCTGCGCGTAGCGGGCAAAGGTTCCAACTGGCCTGGTTAGGCTAGTTGGAATACCGGCGGAGGGGGCGCTCAGCCTTGCTATGCGGTTATCGTTCGAGCATTCGCCGTGAGAACGCCGAACAGCATCGTTGGCTGCATAGTCGAGACGGTGGTTGCATATTCAACGCTGTAGAAGAGGTCTCGCCGAAACAGGCCGGCCTGCTGCGACTGGTCGGCGACGGTACCGCCGTTAAAGAGCAGGCGGGCCTTCGAATTGTTTGCCAAGGTCAGGAAGTTCATCGCAGCCAGCACGGCATCAATCATCGCGGCAGCGGTGTCACGTGAGCTTGGGGTCGGACACCAGCAGGTGATCCGGAAGTTCTGGGTCTGCCGGCGCAGCTCGCGGCTAGCTGGCTGGTCGCAGACGACACGGGCAAGCAGATCGCGCGCGCTGGGAATGGTCACGGTGGCAGCGGAATTGTTGACGATGTAGTCGGCGCGGATGGTTTCGGCGAGGTTGGCGGCAACATGGGCAGCGGTGTCAGAGGCGACGATGCGGTAGACGTAGGGTTTGGCGTTCAACAGGATGCCGGCAACCTGACCCTCAGCCGCGCTGCCAGCGAATGTGACTGTCAAGCCGTTGACAGTAGCCGTGAGAGTCGGGGGTTTTGCGACCGTCTGCCATTCGTCCGGGTAGGCGGGTGCGAGCCTTGGTGAAGCTTCTCCGGGAAAGATCGAAACATTGATGCGGCCGGCTTTCAGATCGGCGTCGAGTGCTGCGGAATTGGGCCAGCCACGAAAGATGCGACAGAGCGGACCGGGCGCGCTTGGCATCTCCATGCCGTTTGGGTAAAGCGCCGCCGAGACGATTGTGACTAGTTCGATTTCGATGTCGGACTGGTCGGCCATCAGGTAGTTGCCTGTTTCGCGGTGAGTCGCCAGCCAAGACCGGTCAGCTCTGAGGCGACGATGACGGAGACCCGGTTGAGGTCATCGACTAGCAGGTCGGATGGCTGAAAGATCGGCGCATCAGGGAAAGACAGCACGGGCAGCAGCACGTTCCAGTACGGCACCGAGCTGTCGCTCGGCAGATCGGCGTCGGGGTGCCCGGCGCTGCCGGTGCCAAGGATGCTGGCTGGCCAATCGGCAATTAGAGGCGTGGCGGCGGCCAACGATACGCCGCCATAGGCGTTGATGCCGGCAACTGCTGGGGCGTTTGGGCGAGACAGGCTAACGCGACGATTGGCTTGCACGCAGAGCACTGGCAGCAAAGGCTGCTGCCCTGCCACAAACCAAGTGCTTTTGTTCTGAACCAGGTAGTCGCCCGGAACCGTGTAGGCGCTGTCGAAGAAGCCGTGCCAGAGCGCGATGCCGTAACCGGTGGGACGGCTGAATGTGCCGTCCGTTGCCGAGAACGCAGCGTTGAGGCGGAGATAGCGGGTTTCCGGTCCGATAGGTGCTAATGCGGTGGTCGGCCGATAGGCGTCGGTGGTGACGCCGAGGGTGCGGGCGGCGACGTTCATTCCCCAGCTGATGCGATCCTGAAGTCGGGCACGGTCCATTAGACGACCAGCATGACGCTGGCGCCTGAAGCAAGAGCAGAGCCGGGCGGCAGGCCGAGGAAACCGCACAGGCGGCGGCGCCAGTCGTCGAACAGGGCGGCGCGGTCGGCGGCCTCGTTCGGATTGCGCGTCCATACCGCGGCGGTGTCGGTGTCGAGGTTTTCACCCGACCGCGGAACGGCGGCTTCGAGCGTGATTAGAGTGTTGAGCTGGCGGCGCAGCACGACGAGTTCGGCGTCGGCCAGGTTGTTCATGCGGAACTCGAGCAGGCCGTAAGCCTGATAGAACCGCCAGCCCTGGAAGCCGGCGGCGCCGATGCCGTAGGCCGGGTAGCCGCAGAAGCGCCTCGTGTCGGTTTTCTCGGCATCGGTGAGCGGCATGTGACCTCCGGCGGATTTTGCGGCGGCACGGAAGTGCCGCCGCCGGTCAGATAGAAATCAGCCGGCGTGTTCGAGCATCACGGCGCGCTTGAAGGCGGCGTTGGTGGCGGTCGGAATGGTGTTGGGGTTGGTTGTGAGATCAGACGGAGCGCAGAAGCCGCCGATCCAGTACCAGGATTGAGCGATGATCTGCTGCAGCCGGTCGATCGGCTCGCGCGTCACCATCGCCACACCGTCGACGAGGGAGACGATGCTGTCACTGGGGGCGACGTCATTTTCGGCCATGCCGGCGAAATCGCCCTCGATCAGCGCGCCCTGCCCGCAGACGATCGGACGGCGGATGACGACGTTAGGCAGGGTCGGGTGCGGCTGGACGTAGGCCTCGGTGGTGGGGATGAAGCGGAGGCCGAGGAACTCGTTGATCATACCCTGGCGAAAGACCTGGTTGGCCGAGGTGGCGCCGGTGAAAAGCTGGCGAAAGTCTCCGTCGGAGAACAGTTGGCGGGCGGAAACCGGATCAAGATAGCAGTTATAGACGCCATCGATCTCGGGGACGGCATTGAGGCGGAGCTTGGCAACGGCGTCGAGCAGCGAGCCCATGGTGAGGCTATCAGAGGCGACGATCTGGCTGGTGTTGCCGCGATTGCCGGGGCGGACGATGACAGATGCGTTGGCCGCAGTGACGGTGTTGGCGGCAGTGCCGTCAGTGAGCGAAACCGCGGTCAAGAAGGTCAGGATGCCGGAGATACCGTTGGGCGTCGTCGAGATATTGACGACGTCGGAAACGGCGGCGGTAAGCGTGTAGACTGAGGCGCCAATGGCCACGGACAATGTGGCGCCGACGCTTACGGGCACCGGCACGCCATTGACGAAGCTGGTGGTGAAGCCACGGATATCGTCGACCGTTATTGTCGAACCGGCGGAGGTAAGCGTAGTGCGGACGCGGGTGTTGCCGCCAAAATAGGAGGCGAAGAGCGCGTTTCGGGCGAGTTCATCCAAGGAGCGGGCGGCCTGCTCGCCGTTGACATAAGCGTTCTGCAAGAACTGGCTGGCGATGCCGACGCGCGAGGTGACCATGTTCAGGTCAGTGGTGGCGGCGAAATGATTGATGGTCAGGGTGTATTGCTCCACACCCCAAGTGCCTGACGTCAGCCCGTTGTCAAGGTTGGTGTTGGTGCTGGCCAGCAACGGCGTGGTCACGGATGGCTTCAGCCCGGCGCGGGTCTTGGTCAGCGTCTCGCCGATGCCGACGGAGATTTCCTCGCGGTCGGCAACAGCCCGATAGCCGATGCGCGAGCGCAGCGCCTGCTGGAATTCACGATCGAGAAAGCCCTGCATGATGATCGACTGGAGGGCGGCCGGGAAATTGGAAATCGGCATGTATTTGCGTCCTTCGGATCAGGATTAAACGTTATGTGCGGCGCTTGACGATCTCAGCTCGGGCGCTGCGGTATTCGGCGTCGGACATTTCATGGGCGAGTTTCTTGCGTGGCGGCTGGGCTGGCGGTGGAACTGCCGTGGAAGACGAGGAGGTATGTCCGAACAGCCAGGGCTTAGCGTGGCGCAGGCGCGACATTACCGATCCGGCGCCCTCGACATCGCCGGCAGCGGAAAGCTTTACCGAGCTGTAAT
>JAYTTA010000240.1:0-1846 GCA_043745345.1 Acetobacteraceae bacterium
TGCAACTCCCCGGCTTGCTGCAAGCAGCATGCCCGAACCCGCCATACCTAGTTAAAGCCGCTATGACTCACCTGGTTCCTTTGGTTCACCCCAAAAGGCGCACGGCCGACCTGCCGTGCGGCCCATGCTGGCCTCCGGGGCGCCCAGTATTGTTCCGGAATGAGTACACCTTCCACCGAAGCACCTCATTCGCCGGTGCGCTCCTGCCGCACCAGCCTGGGCAGTCTGGAGCTGACCGAGACCCTGGGGGTTCCGGTCCACGCCCTGATCGCCGCGACGGATCGGGATGCCGCTCCGGCAGCGGTGAGCCTGTTCGGTGCCGCGCCCACACGCGCCGTACTGGTCACCTTTGCCAATCCCGGAACGGTACTGCTGGTTCGCCGCTCGCCCGAATTCCGGCGTGATCTCCTTAGTTTCGACTTCGTGCTACCCGACGGGATCGGCATGTGCCTGGCGATGAGGTGGCTGCACAGGTTGCCGCCTCGGCGAGTAAGCTTCGACACCACGTCGCTGGCACCGGAGATTTTTAGCCATGCCTGCGAACAAGACCTTAGCATTGCCCTGGTTGGTGGTGCGCCGGGTATCGCCGAGGCTGCGGCGGCGCAGATCGCAGATCATTTTCCGGGCATCCGAATCACCGGAGCCTTTGATGGTTACGGCGATGCCGACGACAAAGCGGCAAGGGTTTTGAAGTTGAAGCCGGACATCGTGATCTGCGGCATGGGTAGCGGTAAGCAGGAAGCGTTTCTGCTGAGCCTCAAGGAACGCGGCTGGCGCGGTTGGGGTTTCACCTGCGGCGGCTATCTCGACCAACTACAGGCCGGTATCCGCTACTACCCGCGTTGGATCGATGCCATCCACTTGCGCTGGGCCTATCGCCTGATACGCGAACCTGGCCGCCTGTGGCGGCGATATTTGATCGACTACAGCCAGTTCGGGCTGCTGCTCTGCGCCGCCCTTGCCAGCCGGCAGCGGTCGGCGCCTATCACGGCGTAAGTCTGGCATGTCGGCCCAAGTGACATCTATGCCGAGCCTGACACCCAAACCTTGCCGCCCACGGAGTATAGTAATTTGAACGCCAGGCCAGACGTTGTGCCATACGAGTGGTCGGCAGATGCCGGTCGGTCCGTCGGCAGCCCAGAAATCGGCCGCGGCGTCGATCCAGCACCGTCATGGGACGTCAAGGGTTGCCTGAAGCGGCGCAAGAAACTGATACTGGGTATTGCGGCTGCGGCTATGGCACTGGCGACCGTCACGATCTTCTCATTGCCTAAAACCTACCAGGCCACCAGCGCCATCATCGTCCAGGGTGATGGGCCGGATCCGTCACGTCTCGCCGATGCGTCGCGCGAGCCAGTGTTCGGACCGGAGACGCTGGGCAGCGAGGTGGAATTGCTTCAGTCCGACGGTGTGCTGACTGAGGTTGCACGCCGATTGAACCTTACCGAGGACGCCGAGCTCAATCCACCCGTCACAGCCTGGAGCAGCCATCTTCCGAAATTCGCTACTGCGATCGCCGCGCCCTTGCTGGATCCGGTGCAACAGTGGACCCGTGAGATGATGGCGCAGCTGAAATCGGCGGAGACCACAGATCCGTCGATGAGCGCCGCCGACCGCACGCTTGGCGCCACATTGATGGCACTCCGCAGCCGGCTTTCGATCGGCCCGGTCGGATTGTCGCGGGTGATCCACATCACCTATTCCTCCGACCGGCCGGAGATGGCAGCCCGTGTCGCCAACGAGGTCGCAAACGCCTACACGGCAACGCTGGTTGCCAACAAAGCACATGCCACTTCCGAGGCGCATGTCTGGATCGAGCGCCGGCTGAGCGATCTGCGCGACAAGG
>JAYTTA010000241.1:0-1845 GCA_043745345.1 Acetobacteraceae bacterium
TACGAGGCGTCGTTTCCAGCGCTGATCACGCCCCCCGCCTACCTCGCGCGAATGGGACCGGACGCCCTTCGCACGGCGCCGGTGGGCACCGGGCCATACCGGTTCGTGGAGTGGCGCAAGGACGACCGCATCGTGCTGGAGGCAAATCCGGATTACTGGGGCGGCGCGCCGGCCATCGCGCGGGTTGTGTTCCGGCCGATTAAGGAGACACGCACGCGGATCGCCGAACTGCGCGGGGGAGGCGTGCAGCTCGCGGTGGACATCCCGCCGGAGGACGTCGCGGGGTTGGACGGCGGCACCACCCGCATCGCCAACATCTCGAGCGACTTCCTGTATTTCTTCGCGCTCGACACTCTGAAGTCTTCGCCGCTGACCGACAAGCGGGTGCGTCAGGCGATCAACCACGCGGTCGACGTGGCGGCAATCCAGAAGGCGCTGCTGGGCGGCCTCGGCAGCCGCGTGGCGCTGGCGCTGCCCGCCAACGCGTTCGCCTACGACCCGTCCTGGACGCCATACCCATACGATCCGGCGCGCGCTAAGGCGCTACTGGCGGAGGCCGGTTTCCCCGATGGGTTCACCATCCCGATGGTCGGACGCCAGGGCCGCTATCTCAAGGACCGCGAGATCATGGAAGCCACCGCTGGCTTCCTCCGGCGGGTCGGGATCAAGGTCCAGGCGCAATACCTCGAAGCCGGCATTTGGGAGCAGATTTCCGAACGCAAGGGGCGCGAGGGGATCATGTTCCCCGGGTGGAGCGGGCGTGACCCGGACCTCGTGTGGTTCCCGCTGCTGCGCTCTGGCCAATACCAGAGCTACTACGCGAACCCGACGCTTGACGTGTTGCTGGACGAGGGGCGCGCGACCTTGGACGTGGATCGCCGGCGCGACATCTACCGGCGCGCGGCCGCGATCATCAAGGACGACGCGCCGCACCTGCCGCTGTTGCAGCCGCCGCTGATCTACGGCGTCGACGCGAAGCTGCGCTGGTCGCCGCGGACGGACAGCATGATCGACCTGCGCGGGGCCAGCTACGCCTGATGCTCCGGCGCACGCTGGCCCGGCTGGCCCATGCCGCCGTGGTGCTCCTCGGCGTGACAGTGGCGGTGTTCTTCCTGGTGCGGCTCGGCGGCGATCCGGCCGGGCTGTTCCTGCCGCCGGACGCCTCGCCCGCCGACCTTGCGGCGTTTCGGCATCAAATGGGCTTCGACCAGCCGCTGCCGGCGCAACTCGGGCGGTTCCTATGGAACGGGCTGCACGGGGATTTCGGCAAATCCCTGCGTTACGGCCAGCCGGCGATGCAGCTGGTGCTGGAACGGCTGCCCGCCACTGCCGAGTTATCGGCGGTGGCGCTGGCGCTGTCGGTGCTGCTATCGGTCCCGCTTGCGGTGATAGCGGCGCGGAACCAGGGGCGCGCGGCCGATCAGGCCGGGCTGCTGGTATCGCTGGTCGGGCAGAGTTTTCCGGCCTTTTGGCTGGCCATCATGCTGATCCTGGTGTTCAGCGAGTGGCTGGGCGTGCTGCCGCCGTCCGGGCGGGACGGCTGGCGGTCGCTGGTGCTGCCGGCGGTCTCGCTCGCCGCCTACTCCACCGCCATCATCACGCGCCTGCTGCGCTCGAACATGATCGAGGTGCTGCGCTCCAACCACGTCCGCACCGCCTATGCCAAAGGCATGCGAGACGGTCCGATCCTGTGGCGGCATGTGCTGCGCAACGCGGCCATCCCGACGGTCACCGTGATCGGCCTACAAGTCGGCGCCTTGCTGGGCGGGGCGGTGATCACCGAACAGATCTTCGCCTGGCCCGGCATGGGCCAGCTGGCCATCCAAGCCATCTCCAACCGGGATT
>JAYTTA010000242.1:0-1832 GCA_043745345.1 Acetobacteraceae bacterium
ATCGCGTCGCGATCGGCGCTGCGGCCCTTCTGGGTCTGCCAGCCGTCGCGAGTCTTCCAGTCCGGCTTCTCGATGGTGTCGCAGAACCGTTCCCACAGCCGGGCGGAACTGGCCGCGATGTTGATATGGCCGTCGGTGGTCGGGAACACGCCGGTCGGGATACCGGTCGGGTGGTTGTTGCCGGCCTGGGGGGCGACTTCGCCCGCGATCAGCCAGCGCGCGGCCTGGAAGTCGAGCATGAAGATTTGGGCTTCGAGCAGAGAGGTGTGGACCCACCGGCCGACCCCGGTCCGCTGGCGATCGTACAGCGCGGTCATGATGCCGAGGGCCAGCAAATTGCCGGCGGTGAGATCGGCGATCGGAATGCCGACGCGCACCGGCCCTTGCCCCGGCAGCCCGGTGATCGACATCAGGCCGCCCATGCCCTGCGCGATCTGGTCGACCCCCGCGCGCGGGCCGTACGGGCCGTCCTGCCCGAACCCGGAGATGCTACCGTAGACGATGCGCGGGTTTATTTTCCGGACGTCGTCCCAGGCGACGTGCAGCCGGTGCTTCACGCTGGCGCGCATGTTCTCGACAATGACGTCGGCGGTCGCGACGAGCTTCATGAAGGCGGCGTGGCCCTCGGGCGCCTTCAGGTTGAGACGGATGGCGCGCTTGTTGCGGTGCAGGTTCTGGAAGTCGAAGCCGTGGCGGTTGCCGGCGATATCCTCGGCGCCGCCAGCGTCCGGTGGCTCGACCCGGATGACGTTGGCGCCCCAGTCGGCGAGGTGGCGCACGCAGGTGGGGCCGGCCCGGGCGAGCGTGAGGTCGAGGACGGTAAGATTGGAGAGGGGCAGGTTCATGGGATGCCTTTGGCTGCTGGCGTGGGGAAGCCGAATATTTTCTTCTAGCGCCGGGATCAGTTGGTGACAAAGCGCGTGGACAGCGGGACAGCTGGGCGGCGGTGGGCGATGCTGTCGGGAAATATTCCCGTCTGCTAGCTTCCTGCCTGTTCCAGTTGGACTCCGAGGAATGGTAAAATGATCGCACGGATGCTGGACCGGCTGCTCGGACGCGACCAGGGCCTGCAGATCGATGTTCCCGGCATCGGTGCTGTCGATATAGCCTTGCACGACGTGCCGGACATCTGGATCTCGGATCCGATTCGGCGCGGCGACGCCTATGATCCCGACACGCAGGCCCTGTTGCAGGACATGATACTGCCCGGCGACACGATGCTCGACATCGGCGCCAACATCGGCTGGTTCACGGTGGTCGGCAGCCGGCTGGTCGGCCCGCGCGGCCGCGTCGTCGCGATCGAACCCGATCCGCGCAATGCCAGGCTGCTGCGCCGCAACGTCGCCCGCAACCGGTGCCGCAACGTCACGGTGCATGAGGTCGCGGCCGGGGCAGAAAGCTGCACGGCACGGCTGTACAGGTCGGACGACAACCAGGGCGACCATCGCCTGGAGGTGACTAGCGACCGGACCGAATGGGTCGATGTGCCGGTGCGCCCGATCGACGTGCTGCTCGCCAGGCGCCCGGGCTCGGCCGACGTGATCAAGATCGATACCCAGGGGTCGGAAGTCGCGGTGCTCCAGGGCATGCAGGCGACCCTGGACCGCAATCCGACTGCCCGCATAGTGCTCGAGTTCTGGCCGTTCGGACTGGAACGGTGCGGCACCTCCGTGGAGGCGTTGCTGGATCTGCTGACGCGGCGGCCGGTGGTGATGTGGCTGCAACGCGCCGACGGATCGATGCAGCGCACCGGACCCGAGGCGCTGCTCGCGCTGTCGCGGAGCGAGTTCGCGCCGCACACGGAAAGGCATGGCGACGTTGCGGTGATCGCC
>JAYTTA010000243.1:0-6665 GCA_043745345.1 Acetobacteraceae bacterium
GTCGCCAGCGCCTTCACGTCGGCCGGTCTGCGCCCGCGGGCGCCCAGCAGCAGCGGCGCGCCCTTGATCGATCGGATCATTTCCTCGGCAACATCCTCACCGAATGGGCAACGCCGGAAAACTACGTCATTCAGTATCTCGACGAAGATGCCGCCGAGGCCGAACATCGCGACCGGGCCGAACACCGGATCGCGATGGACGCCAAGGATGCACTCGACACCGCCCTTGAGCTGGCGCGCCACCAGCACACCCTCGATTCGCGCATTCGGCGCCGCTGCCTTGGCCCGGGCGAGCAGCAATGAAAAACCATCGCGCACCGCATCGGCGTCGCCGACATCCAACAGCACCCCGCCGATTTCCGACTTATGCACGATGTCGGGCGAGAGAATTTTCATCACCACCGGATAACTGAATCCAGCCGCGGCGGCAGTGGCTTCTTCAACGGTGGCGCAGGCGCGTTCGGGCGCCGCAAGGATGCCGGCCTCGCCAAGCAGACGCTTGGCCTCGGCTTCGGTTGGAGTCGTTGCCGGCAGTTGGACCTTGGGCACGATGGGCGGCGGTGCCACGGGCGGAGCGTTGAAGGCCGCGCCGTAGCGGCCCATGGCATCGATCGCCACCACTGCGCGGGTCGGGTCCTCGTGGCAGATCCAGCCGATGCTTTCGAAATGCTCGACGCGGTCGGCGTCGGCCAGGACGTTGAGGACAAACAGCCGGTCCGGATGCGCATCACTGACCGCTCGAAGCTGCTCGCCCATCTCGATACCGCGGTTCGAGCCGCCGGCCTGGGTCAGGAAGGCAAGGATGGAGCTGTAGCCGCCATCGACGACCAGCGACTCCGTGAAGGTCTTCAGCAACGACATGTCGTTCGCGACCTGGGCTGTGCAGTCGACCGGGTTGCGCGGCGCGCAGAACGAGATCAGCTGCTTCAGGCGGACCTGCGCCGCGTCGGGCATCGCCGGCATATCGAGGCCGATCTGCTCGGCGACATCGCTGATCAGCACGCCGGCGCCGCCGGACAGGGTGATGACGCCGAGCGTGTTGTGCACCGGGTAGATCTTCCGGGTCGCGGTATGGGCGATGTCGAGCAACTCCTCCGTGGTGCGCGCGCGCACGACGCCGAATTCGCGCAGCACGGCATCCGTAATGGCGTCGTCGCCAGCGATCGAAGCGGTATGGGATTTCGCCGCCACGCCACCCAGCGCGCTGCGGCCGACCTTCATCATGACGATAGGCTTTTTCGCGGACCGGGCAGCGGCGAGCGAGGCCAGGAAATTTTCCGACTCGCGGATGCCCTCGGCATAGACTGCAATCACATCGGTTTCGGGATCCTCGGCCAACCAGCCGATGACCTCGCCGATGGTGATGTCTGCTTCGTTGCCCGTCATCACGCAAAGCGAGGCGCCGATGCGGCGGTTGCGGGCCTGGGCAAACACATGGGTGCCATAGGCGCCAGACTGGCTGGCGATGGAGATGCGGCCGGGGATTGGCCAGCCGCTGTCGAACGAGCTCGAGAACGTCGCGTAGTATCCAGTGCGGCCATCGAACACGCCAAGGCAGTTCGGCCCGAGCAACCGCATGCCATGGGCGCGCGCGGTTGCCACCATCCGGTCCTGTTGGCCCTGTCCCGCTTCATCGACCTCGGCAAAGCCGGCGGTGAACATGACGGCGCCCTTGACCCCTTTGGCGCATAGCGCCTCGACGGTTGCCAAAGCAAGGTTCGCAGGGACGGCAACGATCGCCATGTCGGGCACTTCGGGCAGGTCGGCGATGCTGGCGTAGGCCTTCAGTCCCTGTATCTCGGCCCGGGACGGATTGACCGGGTAAAGAGTGCCTCTAAAACCCTGGTCTCTCATGAAGGCGATCGGCCGGCCACCGATCCGCGTCGGATCGCTGGAGGCGCCGACGATCGCGATCGATCGCGGTGCCAGCAACGGCGTGAGGCTGGAGAAGCCATCATTCATTCGGCGTTGCTTCCGTCGAACGGGTTCTAAGGGCTACGCGCTCAACGGGGCATAAGGCAGAGCCCCATACGTTACCTAAGATTGCGCATCCGGCGAAAGCACGATGCAGTTCATCCGGCTGCGACCGAGCTTTTCGCAAGCCTGCACAGCAGCCTCGCGCGACAGTCCAACTAGCCGCGCCCGATACAGCGTGCCCTTGGCCTGCTTGACCCCGGCAACGGAAGCGCGTGCGGCGGACAGGGTTTCATGAGCCTGCGCGCGCGCCATTCCAGTAGCTGCGTGCGCCTGGCCCTCATTGCCGAAGGCGCCGACCTGCACCGCCCACTGGCCGGTCTGGATGATTTTGCCGGCGCCGCGAAGGATCACCGGCTCTGCCGCCTGGGCGGACGGGATCAGATGGAAGCCGCGATGTACCGGGGGCAGCACCATGGCGATCTGCTGGTTGGCTTGCGGCTCATACCGGGCTGCCATGGCGCGGGGTGGCTCGGGCAGCTGCGCCACCTGTATGGCACCGCGCGACGGCGCGCGGCCGCCGACGGCGCGGTTGCTGGCGAAACTGGTAGCCGCCGGCTGGGTGTAGCTGCGGCCATAGCGCGGACCCGCCGGAATATCGGTTGGCAGCGTGTTCATGGCGTATTGCTCAGCCGGCGAGCGGACACGCGGCGAACTATCGGTAAGATAGGGGCCGATCATCGCGACGTAATGACGCGTCTCGTCTGGCAGCGGTCGGTTGTTGCTGAGATAGTCGTCGAGCCGGTGCGGTCCGGCATTGTAGGCGGCGAGGAAGCCTGGCGCGCCGTAGATGTCGTACATCTCGCGCAGATAGGCGGTGCCGGCCAGGATGTTCTCATGCGGGTCAAACGGATCGTCGCCGAGGTCGTAGCGCCCGCGCAGCTCGTCGTAGGTGCCGGGCATGACCTGCATCAGGCCCATAGCGCCGACGCCGGAAGTGATCAGCTGGCCGTTGCGATAAAGCTTGCCGCCAGATTCAACGCGCATGACCTGG
Source organism: Acetobacteraceae bacterium (assembly GCA_043745345.1). GTDB lineage: Bacteria > Pseudomonadota > Alphaproteobacteria > Acetobacterales > Acetobacteraceae > PALSA-911. Next base: position 2,968 of record JAYTTA010000243.1, read on the forward strand.
CGCACCCAGCGCTCGGGAACATCGAAGCGCTCGGAGGCCTCAACGATATAGGGTCCCCATGGATCGCTTTCGGGCCCGGGCGGGGTGTAGTTGCCACGGGCATGCGCCGCGTATCGAGCGGCCTCCTGGGTTGCGCTGACCTGCGGGCCGGTGCCGCTGCAGGCCGACAGCAATCCGAGGACAACGAACCCGGCCAACAGCCGAAGCCGGGCCGCTGTTAGCGTGAACGGTCGCGAAGAGCCGGATGCCAAACGGGAGATCGAGAACATGCCGGGCAAAGCCTCCGTCAGGACACGACCGCACGCGGCCAGGATAGGCACCACAGCCAGCGATTGGAGAAGCGGGGCTGCCGCTCATCACTCACACGTGCGTTTAGAAAAGCCTTGTAAGTCCCTATCGCAATTCAACGCGCCCGGCAAGGTTTTGTCTTAGGCGTAAGGAGACAGACAAACCGATGCCTAGCCAGGTCACGAAAACGCTGTTTATCGTCATGGACGACACACACCCAAATCTTTTAGGAGACCTTCATGCAGCTCAGCCGCATACTGATACTGATACTGGCACTGGCCGCGCCGGCCGGCATCGTCAGCGCCCAGACGCCGAACACCCAAGCCGTTGGCCCCAGTGCAGCACCGCCAAAGCCTCTAACGAAAGTGGCACCGGCCAAGCAGGAGATGCTCGACATCAACACGGCATCGGAGGCGGAACTGAGCGCACTACCGCAGATCGGGCCGGTTCGCTCCAAGGCGATCATCGGCGGCCGTCCCTACAAGTCTAAGGACCAGTTGGTGTCGAAAAACATTTTGACCCAACCGGTCTACGATAAGATCAAGAGCAAGATCATCGCCAAGCAGTAAAGTCGGAAATCCAGGCGCTCGCGTTTCGCCGCGAGCGCCTAGTCCTTACATGCCGCGTCCTTACATACCGCCGGGATAAACCGGTCCGCCGCCACCCTCGGGCGGCACCCAGTTAATGTTCTGGGTCGGGTCCTTGATGTCGCAGGTCTTGCAGTGGACGCAGTTCTGCGCATTGATCTGCAGTCGTGGCTCGCCCGCTTCCTCGCCGACGATCTCGTAGACGCCAGCAGGGCAGTAGCGGGTTTCTGGGCTTCGATAGAGGTTCCAATTGACCTCGATCGGCACCGCATCGTCACGCAGCTGCAGATGCGCCGGCTGCTTTTCCTCATGGTTGGTGTTGCTGAGGAATACCGAGGAATTACGATCGAACGTCACCACCCCGTCAGGCCGCGGATACTGGATCTGCGTGGCGGCGGCGGCCTCCACCAGGGTGGTGTTGTCGGCATGCTTGTTGTGCAACGTCCAGGGGGCCTTGCCGCGAAACAGGTAGGTGTCCATCGCCGCATTGGCCAGCCCACCCATCCTGCCGAATCTGGCGAAACCAGGCCGGATATTGCGCACGCCGGAAAGCTCGTCCCAGATCCAGCTATCGCGGATGCGATCGCCATAGGAGGCTGGTTCCGTGGGCCGGTTGCCGGACAGTGCCGCTGCCACCGCCTCGGCCGCCACCATGCCGGATTTCATCGCCGTATGGGTGCCCTTGATCTTGGCGACGTTGAGGAAACCGGCGGTGCAGCCGAGCAGCGCACCACCCGGAAAGGTCAGTTTCGGAATCGACTGCAGCCCACCCTCGTTTAGCGCCCGCGCGCCATAGGCGATTCGCCGGCCACCCTCGAAATGCGGCCGGATCGCAGGATGGTTCTTGAACCGCTGCATCTCCTCGAACGGGCTCAGCCACGGGTTGCGGTAGTCGAGCCCGATGACAAACCCGTACGACACCAGGTTGTCGCCAAAATGGTAGATCCACGAACCGCCATAGGTGTCCCCATCCAGCGGCCACCCGATCGAATGCTCGATCAGCCCGGGACGGTGGTTGGCGGCGGGTATCTCCCACAATTCCTTTATGCCGATCGCGTAGGTCTGCGGGTCAACGCCCTCACGCAGGTCGTATTTGGCGATCAGCTGCTTTCCCATAGAGCCGTGGCAGCCCTCGGCGAACAGCGTGTAGGTGGCGCGCAGTTCCATCCCTCGCGCGAACTGCGCGTTGGGTTTGCCGTCACGCCCGATCCCCATATCGCCGGTAGCGACGCCGACGATGGTGCCGTCCGCCTCCAGCAGCTCGGCGGCGGCGAAGCCGGGATAGATCTCGACTCCCATCTCCTCGGCCTGCGTCGCCAGCCACCGGCAAACATTGCCAAGCGAGACGATATAGTTGCCGTGATTATACATCTGTGGCGGCGTCGGCAGCTTGAAGGCGCGGGTCTTGGTCATGAACAGGAACCGGTCCTCGCCAGCGGGTGTCAGCAGCGGCGCACCACGCTCCTTCCAATCGGGCAGCAGTTCGTCCAGCGCACGGGTCTCGATCACCGCCCCCGACAGGATATGGGCACCGACCTCGGCGCCCTTCTCGACCACGCAGACAGTAACGTCCGGCGCCAGCTGTTTGAGTCGGATCGCCGCGGACAGCCCGGCGGGCCCCGCGCCGACGATCACCACGTCGAACTCCATCGCTTCACGCGGGTTTTCCGCGCGCGCCTCGGTAAGGGCTTGGTCCGCCGCCATCACTCGTCTCCTGCCGGGTTCATCGGTCCACATCTATCTGACCTTATCAATCTAGGGTGAGCTGGCGGTTGCGCAAACCCATCCGAGACGGCAGGAGTCGCGTTATGGACGCATGGCATGGATGACTGGGCGGCGCTGCGGCTCCAGATGGAGTGGGGTGCGGACGAGGCTCTCGTGTTTTTACCCATCAACCGGCTGCACGCACGTTCAGCTAGCACCACGGCAGCACCGACGCAGCTGGCCGAAACCCTGTTCGCCCCAGCCACTCGGATGCCGGATGTCGCTGGGCGGCCAACCGGGGCGATGGCCGCGATCGACGCGGTCGGGGCATCTGCTGCGGCAGAGGCGTTGGCTGCTGCGTGCACGACGATTGCCGAGCTTCGGTCGGTGGTGGCCGGCTTCACCCTCTGTGCGCTGCGTGACACCGCGACCTCGCTGGTCTTCGCCGAAGGCAATGCCACCTCCGGCCTGATGCTGATCGGCGATGCACCGGCCGCCGACGAGGATCGTGCCGGCCGCCCGTTCACCGGCGCCGCGGGCGACTACCTCGATCGCATGCTGTCCAGCGTCGGGTTGGACCGCACCCAAATGCTGCTGGCGCCGCTAATACCGTGGCGGCCACCAGGGGATCGCATGCCAAGCCCAACCGAACTCGCCGCCTGCCTGCCCTTCCTGTGGCGGCTGATCGCGTTGGTCGCGCCGCGCCACGTGCTGCTGCTCGGCCCGAATGCGGCCCGTTGCCTGTTACCCGCCAGCAATCGCCGCCGGAGCCGCGGCATCTGGGCGAACATGCAGGTGCCGGGCATCGCGGCTCCGATTGCGGCCCTGACCAGCAGCAGCCCGGCGGCATTGCTCACCCAGCCCAGGCTGCGGCGGGAGGTGTGGGCGGATTTACGCAAAGTGCGGCGCGAACTTGAGAATAAGGTCACATCGCCGTGACGGGTTTTTATTGAAAAGAAAAGGTTTTCCGGCAATAGTTGTAATTTTATGGACCAGTCCCAAAAACCTGGGTTGAAGCGGTCGGCGCCGCTGGCTATGTCAGCCGCGCAATGCGAGGGATCGAACAAACGCTCTCCCGCCTTCCCGCCGCCCGGACATTCTTTGCCGGGGCTGCGATCC
>JAYTTA010000244.1:0-1831 GCA_043745345.1 Acetobacteraceae bacterium
ATGAAGCGTCTCATGCCGGATCTGCGCGACCGGCTGGGCGGTGCCATGCGCTACAGCGACTTCGAGGCGGCGATCGTGCACCGGGGCATTTTCGGCGGCAGCCCGCGCCGCACCGTCGCCGCGTTGCGCCGGCTGCGTGCGCCCGGTGCCGTGTCGTCGGTCGAGGAGCGGTTGGCCGATGGGCGCTGGCTGCGGATCAGCCGCAGCTCCAACAGCGAGGGCGGCTTCGTCGCCATCTGCAGCGACGTCACCGCATTGAAGGCTCGCGAGGCCGAGCTGGAACGCACCAACACCCGGTTTGACGCGGCGCTCAGCAACATGTCCCAGGGCCTGACCCTGTTCGACCAGGCTGGTCGCCTGCAGGTGGTCAACCGGCAGTTCGCCGAGATGTTCCGGCTCCCGGCCGGCCGCGTCCTGCCGGGATTGAGCCTGCATGACCTGGTCGAGATGAGCGTTGCCGCCGGCAACCATCCCGGGCTGACGACGACGGAAATCTTCGCCGAGCGCCAGGCCGGTGTCTCGCGGCGGGAACCTGGCACCCACTTCCAGGAGCTCAGCGCCGGCCGAGTGGTCGCGATCTCGCACGAGCCTTTAGTCGACGGTGGCTGGGTCGAGACCTACGAAGATATCACCGAACGTCGCCGGTCGGAGGCGCAGATCGTGTTCATGGCCCGCCACGACGCGCTGACCAGCCTGCCCAACCGGGTGCTGTTCCGCGAGCGGGTCGACCAGGCCGTGGCCCAAGCCGGCCGCGGCATGGGCTGCGCCGTGCTGTGCCTCGACCTCGACCGGTTCAAAGCAGTCAACGACACGCTTGGCCACCCGGTCGGCGACCAGCTGCTGCGCGCCGTCGCCGACCGGCTGCTTGCCTGCGTGCGCGAGACCGACGTGGTCGCTCGGCTCGGCGGCGACGAGTTCGCCATCGTCCAGTCCAACCTGGCCCGGCCGCAGGATGCCAGCGAACTGGCCCAGCGCATCGTCGCCGCCCTCAATGAGCCATTCGCGATCGATGACCACACGCTGCATGTCGGCGTCAGCATCGGCATCGCGGTGTGCCCGCTCGACGGCAGCCATGTCGACCCGTTGGTAAAGAACGCCGATACCGCCCTGTATCGCGCCAAGGCGGAGGGCCGCGGCACCTTCCGATTCTTCGAGGCCCGCATGGAAGAACGCCAGCGCGCCCGCCGTGAGTTGGAAACCGACCTGCGCCAGGCCATCGCCAACGAGGAGTTCGAGCTCTACTACCAACCGCTGGTCGATCTGCGCTCCGACCGCATTAGCGGGTTCGAGGCGCTGATCCGATGGCGCCATCCCGAGCGCGGTATGATCTCGCCCGCAGAATTCATCCCGCTGGCCGAGGAGATGGCGCTGATCGTGCCGATCGGCGCCTGGGTGATGCGCCAGGCCTGCCTGGAGGCGGCGTCCTGGCCGGAGGGGTTCCGCATCGCGATCAACGTCTCCCCGGTTCAGTTCAAGAACCCGGGGCTGGTCGACTGCGTCGAGGAGGCGCTGCGCCGCTCCGGTCTGCCCGCCCACCGGCTGGAGCTCGAGGTCACGGAAACGGTGCTGCTGGCCGAAAACGAAGCCATCCTGGCCACGCTGCACAACCTGCGTGACCTTGGCGTGCACATCTCGATGGACGATTTCGGCACCGGTTACTCGTCGCTCAGCTACCTGCGGTCGTTCCCGTTCGACAAGATCAAGATCGACCAGATGTTCATCCGTGACCTGGCCACCAACAAGGAGGCTAGCGCCATCATCCGTGCCATCGTCGGCCTCGCCACCAGCCTCGGCATGCGCATCACCGCGGAGGGGGTGGAAACGCCCGCGC
>JAYTTA010000245.1:0-25022 GCA_043745345.1 Acetobacteraceae bacterium
TGGTACAGCGTGCTGTGGGCGCTGCCGCTCGCCTTCATCTTGCTCGTCGCCGGGGTGGCCATTGCTCAAGGCTTGCGGCAAATCCCGAGCGTACAGGCGTTCATCGAACACTATCCCGGCGCTCCCACGTCCGCCGCCGTGGTTACGTCCGGCTTCCCGATCTGGCTGCGGGTCACCCACTTCCTCAACCTGTTTTTCATGGTTTTCATCATCCGTGCCGGGGTGCAAATCTTAGCGGACCATCCCCGCCTTTACTGGCATCGCGACTGCACGCCCGGCAGCGACTGGTTCCGCTTTCAGAAGCCGGTGCCGACCGGCCGGGTCTGGACCGCCAAGGACGACTCGGTGACGATCCCGGGCTGGCTGGGTATTCCCGGCGTCCGCCACTCCATCGGGCTTGCTCTCTGGTGGCACTTCTCGGTCAACACGCTTTGGCTGCTGAATGGCATCGCCATCTACGTCCTGCTGTTCTCGACCGATCAGTGGCATCGGCTGGTCCCGATCACATGGGAGGTCTTCCCGAATGCCCTTTCGACCGCGCTGCAGTACTTGTCGCTGACCTTCCCCGAGGACCATAGCTGGACGCGCTACAACAGCCTCCAGCAGCTTGCCTACTTCGCAACCGTGTTCATCGCGGCGCCGACCTCCATCGTCACCGGCTTCATGCAAAGCCCGTCGCTGTCGAACCACCTCGGCTGGTTCGGCCGCGTGCTGAATCGGCAGCGGGCGCGCTCGATCCATTTCCTGGCGCTGTGGTGGTTCCTGCTGTTCATCCTGACCCATGTCACACTGGTGTTCATCACCGGCGCGCGGGTCAACCTGAACATGATGTGGGCCGGCGTGAACGACGCTTCCTGGAGGGGCTTCGCCGTGTTCGTCCCGCTCATCACGCTGGTGGCGGTTGCCTGGGCGCTGGCTTCCCCCTTCACCATCCGGCACGCCCGGCTGGTGCAGCGGATCGGGGCCTTCATGGTAGGCCCGATCAAAGGGCTGGCCGAGTGGTGGGACCCCAGGAGCGAACTGACCGAGAAGGACATCTCCCCCTACTTCTGGCCCAACGGCACCATGCCGGCCTCGGCCGAGTTCGATGCGTTGGTTGCGGACGGCTTCGCCAGTTACCGGCTTCGTGTCGGCGGCCTGGTCGAGCAGCCGCAGGAGTTCACTTTGGCCGAGCTGAGGGCGATGCCGCAGCAAGAGCAGATCACGACCCATTTCTGCATTCAGGGCTGGTCTGGCGTGGCCAAGTGGGGCGGCGTGCCGATGCGCCACATCCTCGACCTGGTGCGCCCGACGGCCGGTGCCCGCTACGCGGTGTTCTACTCACTGGCGGACGGCTCGGATGGCGGACGCTACTACGACGTGCATCGGATGGTGAACATGCGCCATGCCTTGACGATGCTGGCCATCGACATGAACGGGGAGCCGGTCAGTGTGCTGCACGGTGCCCCGGTGCGACTGCGGTGCGAGAACGAACTAGGCTTCAAAATGGTCAAGTGGGTCACGGCAATCGAGTTTGTGCGCGACTTCGCGGATATCGGCGCCGGGCATGGCGGCTACAACGAAGATCACGAGTTCTACGGTTACCGGATGCCGATCTGACGGCCGAGGCAGTGTCCGCCCCATCCGGCAGAGGCGAATGAGGCTGGGCGCCGCGCTCCATGCCTCATCGGCCATGACGGCTGGCCATGTGACGGCCTCGCAGATCGCCGCAAGCGCTTTGGCTGTAGCTCTCACGATCGGTGGCCAGATCCCAGCCCGGGCTCGCAACTGTCGTCGCGCTGGTGATAGGGATCGGCATGGCCACCTTCCTGTGCGATTGGGGCCGCCGTGCCGTCTCATGCGAGTCCCCCCCCCCCTCTGCGACGGGATCGCCACAAACCCCGCCGTCAGGCCTGGTGACCGAGTAGCTGTTTAGATTGGCCACCTGGCACCGTTGCACGTTGACCGACAGCCAGCGTCAGGGGTGTCCGTCAAACGAACCTTGACCGGCTACCAGGCACGTGTCCGACAAGCACTCCAGTGCAAAGGTTCCGATTGCCGCCTTCAGCAACTGGAATGCCCACGAAGCGAGAGCCCCATACTTGCTTCCTTACCCAACCCGCACCCCACAAAGCTGCAGCGCGCTGTCGGCCATCCGGTCGCAGACCTCCCGCATCGGCAGCCGCCCTCGCGGCCGGTGCCAGATATAGGCCCAGCTGATCATGCCGCCGATCAGCAGCGCGGCCAGGTCGATGTCGGGAATGACAAACTCGCCGGTTGCCACGCCGTCGCGCAGCATCTGCGACAGCAGGTGATCGAACTCCTTCTGCAGCGCGATGATCTCGGCCAGCGCCGCCGGCTCCAGGTTCTTCTCCTCGCGGAAGAAGATCGCGATGTTGGCCTGGCGCGTCAGCACAACCTCGGCGAAATCCACCACCGCGCGGCGTAGCTTCTCGGTCGGCGTGCCGGTGCCCTCGCCGGCCAGCGCCACCGCCGCCAGCGACTTCTCGATCGACGGCAGACAGACCGCCGCGAGCAGCTCCGTCTTGCTGCGAAAATGCGTGTAGATGAAAGGCTTGGTGACGCCCAGCGCGGCCGCGATGTCGTCCAGCGTGGTGCCGGTGAAGCCCCGCGCGTAGAACAGCGTCACAGCCTCCTCCAGGATGCGCTCGCGCTTGTAGGCCAGGATCTCGTTGCGCATTTTATGTCACTCTCAGAACAAGTATGGCCGGGGCGCCGCCCTAGACCCGCTAGGGGCTAGCCCTTAGAACCCACAACTAAGCAAGGTTTGGGGGAAAACAAATGGTTGGCATGTTGGCGGGCAAGACGGCGCTGGTCACCGGTGGATGGCGCGGCATCGGCGGCGCCACGGCGTTGCTGTTCGCGGCCGAGGGCGCCAAGGTCGCGGTCGCCGACCTCTCCAAGGACAACGCCGCTGAAACCGTGGCCCGCATCAACGCGACCGGCGGCCAGGCGATCTCGCTCGCCGGCGACGTCACCAACGCGGCCGACGTCGCCGCCATGGTCGAGGCGACGGTCGCCGCCTTCGGGCGCCTCGACTGCGCCTTCAACAACGCCGGCATCGCACCCTACCAGGTCAACCAGGTCAGCCGCAAAACCCACGAGTGGGAGGAGGACGGCTTCGACCGGCTGGTCGCCGTCGACCTCAAAAGCGTCTGGCTGTGCATGCGGGCCGAGTTACAGCAGATGCTGAAACAGGGCGGCGGCACCATCGTCAACACTGCCTCCGTCGCCGGGCTGATCGGCCTGCGCACCGCCTGCGCCTATGTCGCCAGCAAACATGGCGTCATCGGCCTGACCAAGACCGCGGCACTCGAATACGCCGAGGACAACATCCGGGTGAATGCCGTCTGCCCCGGCTACATCACCACCGACATGACCCGCACCAGCTACGAGCAGCGCGGCGACGCGATGTTGGCGATGGTCCCCGCCAAACGCATGGGCACCGCCCAGGAAATCGCCGAAATGGTCTGCTGGCTATGCTCGGATCGCGCCTCGTTCGTCACCGGCGCCGCCTATAACGTCGATGGCGGCTACGTAGCGAGCTGACTACACGCGGCGCACTACATAGCCCACTTCCAGCGCCGTCACGATGGCGCTGGCGTGCAGCGGATCGCGTGCCTCGACCATCACCTCCAATTCCGCCGCCTGGACCGAGGCGGCGGCGAACAGTCGCTGGTGCGAAACCTCGATGATGTTGCCGCCAGTAACGCCGATTTTGGTCGCGATGTCGGCCAGCACACCCGGCCGGTCGGGAATCTGCATGTGCAGCCGCAGCAGCCGCCCATCGCGCAGCAGGTTGCGCAGCAGCACATTGGACAGGATGCGCGCATCGATGTTGCCACCACAGATCGGTACGCCGACCACCTTGCCGCGGAACCGCTCCGGATAGGTCAGCAACGCCGCGATCCCGGCGGCGCCGGCACCCTCCGCCACCACCTTGGCGCCCTCGGCCAGCAATCCGATCGCCTCCTCGATGGCGCGCTCCGGCACCACCAGGACTTCCGTCACCCGCCGGCGCACGATCTCGAACGGTATCTCGCCGATGTCGCGCACCGCGATGCCCTCGGCGATGGTCGGGCCGCCAACGGCAACCGGCCGCCCCGCGAGCCGCTGCGCCATGGCGGCATAGCCCTCGACCTCGACGCCATAGACGGCAATCCCCGGCTTCATCGCGGTCGCCGCCACCAGGCACCCGGCCAGCAACCCGCCGCCGCCAACGGGGATCACCAGCGCATCGATGTCGGGGAAGTCGGTGAGCAGCTCCAGCGCCAGCGTGCCCTGGCCGGCAATCACGCCAAGGTCGTCATAGGGATGGATGAACACGCAGCCGTGCTCGGTCGCCAACGCATGGGCATGTAAAGCCGCCTCGGCCAAGGTCTCGCCATGCAGCACGACCTCCGCACCCCAACCGGCCGTGCGGGTGATCTTGGTGGACGGGGTAAAAGTCGGCATCACGATGACGGCCCGGATGCCGAGCAGGCTGGCATGGCGTGCCACCGCCTGGGCATGGTTGCCGGCCGACATCGCCACCACTCCACCGGCCCGCTCGGCCGCCGACAGCATCGCCAGCCGGTTGGCCGCACCCCGCTCCTTGAACGCGCCCGTTGCCTGAAGGTTGTCGAGCTTCAGCACCACGTCGGCGCCGGTCGCGGCGGACACCGCGGCGCTGCGCAGGGCAGGGGTACGAAGCACCGGGCCGGCGATGCGATCAGCCGCGGCTTTTATGTCTACGAGCTGGATCATGAAGCCTTCTAAAATAAGGAAGGCCAGAGCTTTCCCTCCGCGGGAATTCGAACTGGCCTAGGCGGACCAGTCGGAACCTTTACCCGCTCTGCCCTGGACCGGCTAAGAGAATAATCCCGTAGAACCCGCTACCCTAAGGCAAGTCTAGATGAATTTAACGTCCAGAATGCCATAGCTGCGATCGCCGGCCGGCGCCGGCACCGAGATGGTGTCGCCGATTTTCTTCCCGATCAGCGCCTTCGCCAACGGCGACGAAATCGAAAGCCGCTGGTGCTTGATGTCCGCCTCGTGCACCCCGACGATCTGGTAGGTCACCTCCTTGTCGGTCTCCTCGTCCACCACCCGCACATGGGCGCCGAACTTCACGTTGTCGCCCGACAGCGAGGACGGATCGATCACCTCGGCCGACGACACCACATCCTCGAGCTCCTGGATGCGGCCCTCGATGAACGACTGGCGGTCGCGCGCCGCGTCATACTCGGCGTTCTCACTCAGGTCGCCATGGCTGCGCGCTTCGGCGATGGCGCGGATCACCGACGGCCGTTCGACCGACTTCAAGTTGCGCAGCTCGTCTTCCAGTCGGCGCAGGCCAGGCGCGGTCATTGGGAACTTCTGCACGGCAAAGTCCTATAAATAAGGGTCTTCAGGCCAGGTTGGCATCCAGTCTTACGTTGGAGAACCCAAACGTCTGCGCCGCAACCAGGGCTCCGGTCACGGCGTCAGGTTCAAAACGATCCGCGAAAATAGGACTGAAGTGGCGCGACTTCAAGCGTTCCCGATTTCAGCGCCATGATCGCGTGCGTCGCCGCGCGGGCACCGGCGATCGTCGTGTAGTGTGGAACGCCATGGGTCAGCGCGCTGCGGCGGATGGCAAAGCTGTCGGCGATCGATTGCGGGCCGGACGCCGTGTTGATCACCAGCTGCACCTCGCCCGACCGGATCGCATCGACGCAATGCGGCCGCCCCTCCAGCACCTTGTTGACGATGGTGACCGCCAGCCCGGCCTCGCGGATGCGCGACGCGGTGCCGCGCGTCGCCAGAATGGAGAAACCCATCTCGGTCAGCCGCCGCGCGATCCCCGGCAAACTCCGCTTGTCGGCATCCTTGACAGATAAGAAAACCTGACCGCTTTCGGGCAGCCGCACCCCGGCGCCGAGCTGCGCCTTGGCGAACGCCATCTCGAACGTCGCATCAAGCCCCATGACCTCCCCGGTCGATTTCATCTCGGGGCCGAGGATCGTATCGACCTCCGGGAACCGGGCGAACGGAAACACCGCCTCCTTGACCGCGACATGCGGCGCGATGGCGTGGCCGTCCAGCTTCATATCGCGCAATTTGGCCCCGGCCATCACCCGCGCGCCGATCTTGGCCACCGGGACCCCCGTGGCCTTGGCCACGAACGGCACCGTCCGGCTGGCACGCGGGTTCACTTCCAGCACGTATATGATGTCGTCCTTGATTGCGTACTGCACGTTCATCAGCCCGACCACGCCGAGCGCCCGGGCCAGCGCTTCGGTCTCGGCGCGCAGTTCGGTAACGGTCGCCGGCGACAGCGTGTAGGGTGGCAGGGCGCAGGCGCTGTCGCCGGAATGGATGCCGGCCTCCTCGATATGCTCCATCACGCCGGCAACAAACACCGTCTCGCCGTCCGAGATGCAATCGACATCGACCTCGATCGCGTCGTTCAGATACCGGTCGATCAGCACCGGCCCCGACGCAATCAGCCCCTCGCCGGAAACGCGGATCGCCTCGCGCATGTAACGATGCAGCCCGGCGCGGTCATAGACGATTTCCATGGCTCGTCCGCCAAGCACATGGCTGGGCCGGATCACCACGGGATAGGTCACCCGATCGGCAATCGCCTCGGCCTCCTGCGCGGTGCGCGCGATGCCGTTTTCCGGCTGCAGAAGACCCAGCCCGTGCAGCAGCTTCTGGAACCGCTCACGGTCCTCGGCGATGTCGATCGCGTCGGCCGAGGTGCCAAGGATCGGAATGTTTTCGCGCGAGAGGGCCTGCGAAAGCTTCAACGGCGTCTGCCCGCCATACTGCACGATGCAGCCGAGCATGCGGCCGTTCTGCTGCTCGCGGCGCACCAGCGCCACCACGTCCTCCTCGGTCAGCGGCTCGAAATACAGCCGGTCGGAGGTATCGTAGTCGGTGGACACGGTTTCCGGGTTGCAGTTGACCATGATGGTCTCGAATCCCGCCTCGCGGAGCGCGTAGGCGGCGTGGACGCAGCAATAATCGAATTCGATGCCCTGGCCGATGCGGTTCGGCCCGCCGCCCAGGATGATGATCTTGTCCCGGTTGCTGGGATCAGCCTCGCAGGAAGGCACGCCGTAGCCGCCCTCATAGGTCGAATACATGTAAGGCGTGATCGAGGCGAACTCGCCGGCGCAGGTGTCGATGCGCTTGTAGACCGGCACCACGCCCAGCTTCTTGCGGTGTTCTGCAATGGCGGCCTCCGGCTGCCCCGTAATCCGGGCAAGCTGCTTGTCAGAAAACCCGAGCGCCTTCAGCCGCCGCAGCGCGCCGGCATCCTTTGGCAAACCCTCTACCGCCACCTGCCGCTCGGCCATGACGATCCGAAGCAGTTCGCGCAGAAACCACGGGTCGAACTTGCTGACCTCGGAAACATCCTCGACCGACAGCCCGGCGCGCAGCGCCTGCGCCGCCACCAGCAGCCGGTCGGGCGAGGGGGTTGAAAGGGCCGCGCGGAACGCATCGGCGCCGCCATCCCCCGGCGGCTCGATCGGGTCGAGCCCGGAATAGCCGGTCTCCATGCTGCGCAGGCCCTTCTGCAGCGCCTCGGCAAAGCTGCGCCCGATCGCCATCGCCTCGCCGACCGACTTCATACTGGTCGAAAGCAGCGCCGGCGTGCCGGGAAACTTCTCGAACGTAAAACGCGGTATCTTGATCACGACATAGTCGATCGTCGGCTCGAAGCTCGCTGGCGTGGTCCGCCGCGTCCCACCCACGACATGGGTGGTGATGTCGTTGGCAAGCTCGTCCAGCGTATAGCCGACCGCCAGCTTGGCCCCGATCTTGGCGATCGGAAAGCCGGTCGCCTTGGAGGCCAGCGCCGAGGACCGCGACACCCGCGGGTTCATCTCGATCACCAGCAGCCGCCCATCGGCCGGGTTGAGCGCGAACTGCACGTTGGAGCCGCCGGTATCGACGCCGATCTTGCGCAGGCACGCGATCGAGGCATCGCGCATGATCTGGTATTCTTTATCGGTCAGGGTCAGCGCCGGCGCCACGGTCACGCTGTCGCCGGTATGGATGCCCATCGGATCGACGTTCTCGATGGCGCAGACGATGATGCAGTTGTCGGCGCTGTCGCGCACCACCTCCATTTCGTACTCCTTCCAGCCGAGCACGCTCTCCTCGATCAGGACCTCCGACGTCGGCGAGGCCTCCAGCCCGCCCGAGACGATCTGCTCGAACTCCTCCCGGTTGTAGGCGATTCCGCCCCCGGTGCCGCCAAGGGTAAAACTCGGCCGGATCACCGCGGGCAACCCGACCAGCGCCAGCGCCGCCCGCGCATCGGCCATCGACCGCGCGATCGCCGATTTCGGGCTCTCGATGCCGATCTCCATCATCGCGTCGCGGAATTTCAGCCGGTCCTCGGCCCGGTCGATCACGTCCGCCTTCGCGCCGATCATCTCGACGCCGTGCCGCGCCAGCACACCCGACGCCTCCAGCTTCATCGCGACATTCAGCGCCGTCTGCCCGCCCATCGTCGGCAGCAGCGCATCCGGCTTCTCGCGGATGATGATCTTCTCGACGATCTCCGGCGTGATCGGCTCGATATAGGTCGCGTCCGCCAGCCCCGGATCGGTCATGATCGTCGCCGGGTTGGAGTTGATCAGGATGACCCGGAACCCCTCCGCCCGCAGCGCCTTACACGCCTGCGCGCCCGAGTAGTCGAACTCACAGGCCTGCCCGATGACGATCGGCCCGGCGCCGATGATGAGGATGGACTTTATGTCGGTACGCTTGGGCATCGGACGTCTCCGGTCGGTGGCAAGCCAAGCGCCGCGCCGACGCTTCTAGAGGCAGGCTTCGGCTGACAGCTCAGCCGGACGCCGTATGCGCTTCCATCATCCCAACGAACCGCCGAAACAGATGGTGGCTGTCGGCCGGCCCCGGGCTCGCCTCCGGATGGTACTGGACCGAGAACGCCGGCCGGTCGGTGCAGACCAGGCCCTCGTTGGTGCCGTCGAACAGGCTGATATGCGACACGCGCACGTTGCCCGGCAGGCTATCGCCATCGACCGCGAAACCATGGTTCTGGCTGGTGATCTCCACCTTTCCGGTATCGAGGTCTTTTACGGGCTGGTTGGCGCCGCGATGGCCGAGATCCAGCTTGTAGGTGCGCCCGCCCAGCGCCAACGCCAGCAACTGGTGCCCAAGGCAGATACCGAACACCGGAATTTTCGCCGCCATCACGCCCTGGATCGTCGGCACCGCATACGCGCCGGTCGCCGCCGGATCGCCGGGGCCGTTGGACAGGAAAACACCGTCCGGCCCATGGCCAAGAATATCTTCGGCAGTGGCTGTCGCCGGCACCACTGTCACCCGGCACCCGGCCGAGGCCAGGCAGCGCAGGATGTTGCGCTTGGCGCCGTAATCGACTGCGACCACGTGGAACTTCGGCGCTGTCTGCGTGCCGCCGCCATCCGGCCACGCCCACACCGTCTCGTTCCAACCGTAGGTCTGGGTGCATGACACCGTCCGCGCGAGGTCCATGCCTTCCAGCCCCGGCCATTCGCCGGCAAGCTTCACTAAGCCAGCAACATCGAACTTTCCGTCGGCCGGAAAAGAAAGCACGCCAGTCGGCGGCAGCCCGTCGCGGATACGCAGGGTCAGCGCGCGGGTATCGATTCCCGAGATGCCGGTCTTGCCCTGACCACGCAGCCAACTGTCCAGCCCCTGCACGCTGCGCCAGTTCGATGGCTCGGAGATCGGCTGCTGCACGATCATGCCCAGTGCCGCGATCGTGCCGGCCTCGGCGTCGGCCGGGTTGGTGCCGACATTGCCGATATGCGGGAAGGTGAAGGTGATCATCTGCCCGGCGTAGGAGGGGTCGGTCAGCGTCTCCTGATACCCCGTCATGCCGGTGTTGAAGCAGATCTCACCCACCGGCGGTGTGGCTGCGGTATGCGCGCCAAAACCGCGGCCCCAGAACACGGTGCCGTCGGCCAGCACCAGGGCCGCATCGGCGCCATGCGGCAGGTCACCCGCCGCCTCCGGTTCCGGCGCCGTATCGCCCGCCAAGGCACCGGAAAAATCGGAAAACACAAGGCCGGTCGCATGGATGATAGCCGGCCAATGCCGCGATGGGATGGCCTGCGTCTGCCGCCATTTTCGAACAGCTTCCGGTCCCACTACGCAGACCCGCATCACGGTGGTCAACCCACCCATCCTCTCGACGATCTGCTCAACGGTCTTTGTCATGCGCGTAATAATATGGGAAATTATTTCCCAATGCAATTCATGACCGTGAAACTGGTAAAAACTTTCCAACCGACAAGGTGTGCGGCAGGCTGCAACTCGCTATAGATAAGAGGGAAGAAATCGGAACGAGGACGCCATGACGCTACGGGAAAAGTTCACCGACCAGATGAAGGCCTCGATGAAGGCCGGCACCCCAGCTCGCACTTCCGCCCTTCGCATGATCCTGGCCCGGCTCAAGGACACCGACATCGCCGCCCGCCCCAAAGGCATTGAGCAGGTCCCCGACGACGACATCCTCGCCATGCTGCGCGGCATGGTGAAGTCCCGCCGCGAGTCGATCGAACTCTACACCAAAGGCGCCCGCCCCGAACTCGCCGCCAAGGAGCAGGCGGAGATCGCGGTGATCGAGGAATTCCTCCCCACCCAGATGGACCCTTCCGATCTCGAAGCCGCTGTTATCAAGGCGATCGCCGACACCGGCGCGACATCGGCCAAGGAGATGGGCCGCGTCATGGCCGCGCTGAAAACCAGTTTTGGCGCGACGCTTGATATGTCCCGCGCCGGTCCGCTGGTCAAAGCCAAGCTCGGCTGATGGCGCTGCCGCCGGCCTTCCTCGACGAGCTAAGGGCGCGAACCTCGCTGCAGGCGATCGTTGGCCGCAACGTTCGGCTGACGCGGTCGGGCAAGAATTGGAAGGGCTGCTGCCCGTTCCACGCCGAAAAATCACCCTCGTTCTACGTCTATGACGACGGCTATCACTGCTTCGGCTGTGGCGCCCACGGAGATGCCATCAGCTTCGTCATGCAGTCCCAGGGCCGCGCCTTTCCCGAGGCGGTCGAGCAGCTCGCCGGCGAGGCGGGGATGGAGGTGCCGAAATCCAGCCCGCAGGCCGCCGAGGCTGAGCGCCGCCGCCACGATCTGCATTCCGTGCTCGAAGCAGCCGCCATCGCCTACCAGCGCCGGCTGCGCCTGCCCGAGGGCCGCGCCGCACTTGACTATTTCCGCCGCCGCGGTCTGACCGACGATACCATCGAGAAATTCGGCCTGGGCTGGACCGGCGAGGGCAGGGGCCTGATCGCCGCCGAGCTCGGCCGCGACGGCGTCTCGCCGGCGTTGCTGGAGGAAGCCGGGCTGCTGCGTCCATCGGACCATGGCGCCGCCTACGACCTGTTCTTCAGCCGGGTCATGTTCCCGATCCGCGACCGCCGCGGCCGCGTCATCAGTTTTGGCGGACGCACGCTCGGCGACGCCCAACCGAAATACGTCAACGGCCCGGAAACGCCGCTGTTCTCGAAGCGCAGAAACCTCTACGCGCTCGACCTTGCCCGCGAGGGCGTGCGCGCCGGCAAACCCCTGGTCGTCGTCGAGGGCTACATGGACGTCATCGCCCTGCACCAGGCCGGTTTTCCCGGCGCTGTCGCGCCATTGGGCACCGCCCTCACCGACGAGCAGTTTTCCGAACTGTGGCGCCTGTCGCCGCAACCGGTGCTGTGCTTCGATGGCGACGCAGCCGGCGCCCGTGCCGCGGCGCGCGCCGCCGAAGCCTGCCTAAAGCTGCTCGCCCCCGACCGCACCATCGCCTTCTCGACGTTGCCACAGGGCGACGATCCCGACACCCTGGTCCGGCGCGATCCAAAACAATTCGAAAACGTCCTCAAATCCGCGCAGCCGCTTTCGGCGGTCCTGTTCGAGAGCCTGCGCGCCGGCGCCAGTCCCGACGCTACGCCTGAGCAGCGCGCCGCCTTCCGCGCCCGGCTGGAAGCCGCTGCCGCCCAGATCCCCGACCGCCCCCTGGCCGGCGAGTATCGCGCCACCTTGCTCAACCGGTTCTTCGACGAGCGACAAAGCCGCCGCCGGACGCCAGGCAAGCCTTCGCCGCTGCGCAGGGCAATAACCCGGGGAAATTTCACCGCTTTTGCTGCCGGCGCCGAGCGCGAACGCATCCTCACCGCCATCCTGCTCCAGCACCCGGATTTGCTGCGCGACGTCGAGCACGCCTACGCCGACCTGCCTCTGCCCCCATGGCTTGATAAACTGCGCGCAATCCTGCTCGCCTGGGCCGAAACCACCGAGACTCTTGACTTTTCCGTGTTGATGTCCCACCTCCACCACTCAGGTTTGGCGGCAGAGGCTGCGCAGGCCCTTTCTGCGATGCCGGTTCCGTTGCCTGCTTTCGCCGCCGCCGCTGCCATGCCGGCGGAAGCAGAGGAGGGCTGGTGGCACATCTTCGGGCTGATGCACCGCGAGCGTCTGGAGGAGGAAGTGCTGGCCGCCAGCCGGGATTTCTCTACCCGGATGGATGAAGCGGCACAGCGGCGACTGATCGCGCTCTGTGCTGCTCGGGATGCGTTGCGACGGGGCGACCAATGGGGCGACCAATGGGGCGAGCAGTCACCGGATCATCAGGAACGCGACAGTTGATCCCACATCGACGAAACAGTTGATCCCATATAGGCGAAATCGAACCCGGCCACATCGCGGCATGGCGTTTCGAACAATCTGAGCCTGCCTTCCAGGCACCGTAAAAAGTTATCGGAGTTGACGAATAGATGGCAACCAAACCGGCTGCTGGTGGTGATACCGCAACTGCGGAACAGGACGTCGACACCACCCTGCTTGATGTTCAGTCGGCCGCCGTCAAGCGGCTGATCGCGCGCGGCAAGGAGCGTGGCTACATAACCTTCGACGAGCTCAACGCCGTCCTGCCGCCGGACCAGAACAGCTCCGAGCAGATCGAGGACGTGATGGCCAATCTCAGCGAGATGGGCATTCAGGTGGTCGAGAGCGAAGAAAGCGAGGACGGCGAGGCCCCTGTCGCCAAGGTCGAAAAGGCTGAGGACGAGGAGGCCGAGGAAACCCCAACCGGCAACGTCGATGCCGAAAGCCTCGGCCGCACCGATGATCCGGTCCGCATGTACCTGCGCGAGATGGGCAGCGTCGAGCTGCTGTCGCGTGAGGGCGAGATCGCCATCGCCAAGCGGATCGAGGCCGGCCGCGACATGATGATCGGCGGCCTGTGCGAAAGCCCGCTGACCTTCCGCGCCATCATCGCCTGGCACGAGGCTCTCAAAGCCGGCCGCATGCTGTTGCGCGATATCGTTGATCTTGAGGCCACGCAGGGTGCCGGCGCGCCACCCCCCGAGGCCATTTCCCACGGCGAGTCGGCCGCGCCGTCCAATGGCGAACCCGCACCGCAAGGCGAACCGGCCCGCAACGGCTTTGACAATTCGAACGACGACAGCGACGAGGAT
Source organism: Acetobacteraceae bacterium (assembly GCA_043745345.1). GTDB lineage: Bacteria > Pseudomonadota > Alphaproteobacteria > Acetobacterales > Acetobacteraceae > PALSA-911. The sequence goes on from JAYTTA010000245.1 coordinate 13,458, forward strand.
GGCGACGGCGAAGGCCCCGGCATGTCGCTCTCGGCGCTTGAGGAAAAACTCAAGCCCGAGGTCCTGGCGACCTTCGAGGAGATCGAGGCGCTGTACAAGCGGCTGCACAAGATGCAGCACAAGCGCTTGGAAGGCCTGTCCGCCGGCGATGAGGTCAACACCCGCTCCGAGCGCAGCTACGAGAAGCTGCGCGAGGAACTGGTCGCCAAGGTCGAACAGGTCCGGCTGCACAACAACCGCATCGAGGAGTTGGTCCAGCAGCTCAAGCAGATCAACCAGCGCCTGACCGGCATGGAAGGCCAGCTGCTGCGCATGGCCGAAAGCGTCAAGGTCAACCGCGAGGAGTTCCTGAAATACTATCGCGGCTTTGAGCTCGACCCCAACTGGATGGAGCGTGTTGCGAAACTTCCCGGCAAGGGCTGGAAAAACTTCCTGCCCAAGCACACCGACGACGTGACCAAGGTCCGCAGCCAGATCTCGACCGTCGCCACCGACGCCGGCCTGCCGATCGCCGAGTTCCGCCGTGTCTACATGACCGTCAGCCGCGGCGAGCGCGACAGCGCGCGCGCCAAAAAGGAGATGATCGAGGCCAACCTGCGCCTAGTGATCTCGATCGCCAAGAAATACACTAACCGCGGCCTGCAGTTCCTCGACCTGATCCAGGAGGGCAACATCGGGCTGATGAAGGCGGTCGACAAATTCGAATACCGCCGCGGTTACAAGTTTTCGACCTATGCGACCTGGTGGATCCGCCAGGCGATCACGCGCTCGATCGCCGACCAAGCCCGCACCATCCGCATCCCGGTCCATATGATCGAGACCATCAACAAGCTGGTCCGCACCTCGCGCCAGATGCTGCACGAGATCGGCCGCGAGCCCGCCCCCGAGGAGCTCGCCGAAAAACTCGGCATGCCGCTCGAAAAGGTTCGAAAAGTGCTGAAGATCGCCAAGGAGCCGATCAGCCTCGAAACCCCGATCGGCGACGAGGAAGACTCCCACCTCGGCGACTTCATTGAGGACAAGGCAGCCGTCATCCCGCTCGACGCCGCAATCCAGGCCAACCTCCGCGAAGCCACCACCCGCGTGCTGTCCAGCCTGACGCCGCGTGAGGAGCGCGTGCTGCGGATGCGCTTCGGCATCGGCATGAACACCGACCACACGCTGGAGGAGGTCGGCCAGCAGTTCAACGTAACCCGCGAGCGCATCCGCCAGATCGAGGCCAAGGCATTGAGAAAACTCAAGCACCCGAGCCGGTCGCGCAAGCTGCGTAGCTTTCTGGACGACTGATGTCCACCGGCCGGCTGCCGGCATCCGAGCCCACCAACCGGGTTGGCGTGACGGTGACGTTCCTGCGCTCGGAACGTCCACCGGCTGACCAAGCGCGCCCCCTTCCCGTAGGGTTTGACTTGATGCGGGTTGTCGCCTGCACGGTGCCCTTCTACCGCTATCTATATGACACCACCGGCGCCGATTACCTGTGGTGGCTGCGCCGCACCGCCAGTGATGCTGAGCTGGCAACCCTGCTCGCCAGCCGCGCCATCAGCATCCACGTGCTGCAGCACGGCAACGAACCGGCCGGCTTCTTCGAAATCGACACCCGCCAACGCCCGGTGGTCAACCTCAGCTATTTCGGCCTGATGCCGCACGCGCTGGGCCGCGGCGTCGGCGCGCCGTTTCTTCGCGCCGCCATCGACGCCGCCTGGCAAGGCGGCACCCGCGTCGTCACTGTCAACACCTGCACCGCCGACCACCCGCGCGCGCTGCCCGGCTACCTCCGCGCTGGCTTCGTCCGCGTTCGCGAGGTCCACGAGGTGTGGGATATCCCGACCCGCCTCGGCATGAAAATTCCGGACCGGCTTCGGGTGTAGGCAGGAAACATGGGCAGAGCCCCATGTTTCCTGCCTACTGCGTTGTACCCTGGATTGCCTCACCCGTCTCAACCCGCCATCCTCGTCTGGTAATCGCAGGCGGGGAAAACATGTCCGAACACGGTGAGGTCACCGGCAACGCCACCTGGCCCGATGCCCTTTATGATCTGCTGCGGGCCAACAACGTCACCCAGTTCGCCTATGTCCCTGACGCCGGCCACAAGACGCTGATCGACCGGTCGCTGGCCGATCCGGACGTGCGGTCGATTTCGCTCACCACCGAGGAGGAGGGCGTGGCGCTGGCCGCCGGCGCTGATCTGGGCGGGGCGCGCGCGGTGCTGCTGATGCAATCCTCGGGTGCGGGCAACTGCATCAACATGCTCAGCCTGACCGTCGGCGGCCGGTTTCCGCTACTGACGTTTATCTCGATGCGTGGCGATTTCGGCGAGGGTAACCCGTGGCAGTTCCCGATGGGCCAGGCGACCCAGAAGGTGTTGGAGGCGATGAACGTGGTGGTGCTGCGCGTCGATCATCCGCATGAGGTGATGGAGGTATCAAAGGCCGCCATCACCATGGCCTACCAGTCGGGCCTGGCGGTCGCCGTCCTGCTCAGCCAGCGCCTGATCGGCGCCAAGAAGTTCTGAGGGAAAATCATGGCCCAGCACAAGCGCATCCAGAACGCCAACCTACCTGAGGCGACGCTCGACCGCCGCCAGGCGGTGCCGGCGCTGATCCCCAACCTGCACGACTTCCTGGTCATCGGCGGTCTGGCAGGCGCGGCGCAGGAGCTCACCGCGATGACCAACGACGGCGCCAACGTCTACGGCCTTGGCGGCGCGATGGGCGCCGCGCTCGGCATGGGTCTCGGCTTGGCCTTAGCGCAACCGCATCGAAAAGTACTGGCCGTCACCGGCGACGGCGAGTTGTTGATGAACCTCGGCACGCTGGCGACCTGCGCCGTGCTCAACCCCGGTAACCTGCGCATCGTCTGCGTCGATAACGGCCATTATGGCGAAACCGGCAACCAGGACAGCCACACCGGCCTCGGCGTCCAGCTCGACCGCATCGCCGCCGGCTGTGGCATCACGATCGTCCACACCATCCACACCGAAGCCGACATGCCAGAAGGCCGCCGCCTGCTCGAGGCCGATATCGGCCTGTGCTTCATCCTGCTCCGCGTCAAGGAAGGCCCGGCGCTGAAGGTCCCGCGGAGTTTGGACCCGGCTTTTACGCGCAACCGCTTCCGGATGGCGTTGCTGGGGAAGGCGTAAACTCAAAACGACCGTCTTGGCACGGTCGAAAGACGTACCGCCGAACGGTGTTCTGTCTCCCATACCGACCCACCAATCTCGTGATCAGCCGTCCGGAGGAAGACCCTGCAAAATTCGCATGGTACGACGCGGCCGCATGGCGGCACGCAGCACCCTTCGCGCTGACCACGGGCGCGCTGTCCCCGCCACCGCCACCAGCCGCCGGATTGAAGGGGCCGCCGTCTGTTTTCGCTCACGATCGTGAACGATCGCCATGGCTTCAAGCTGGGTGGCCAAAGCGCTGTTGCGCTGGTGCATCGCGACCAGTTCCTTGTGGGATCGCGCCATCTCGATTTCGAGCGTCTCGGCTCTGGCGCCGGCAATCTCCTGTTGGCTTGCCAAGCAGGTGTTGCGGTGATCCACCGACGCCAACGCCTCGTGCACCTGATTGATTTCAGCCTCCAGCGTCTCTGTCCTCGCCACCGCCACATCCAGTTGATGGGCCAGGGCAACGCCACGTTGACGCATCGTCAACAGTTCGCCTCGGGCTCGATCGATATCGGTTTCCAGGGCATCGATTCGAACGAACGCCGAATCATAGTGGCTGGACAGCGCGATGCCGCGTTGACGCATCGTCAACAACTCGTTCCGAGCTTCGCCGATTTCGATCTCCAACGTCCCGATCTGTGCAAAGGCCGCATCATGCTGGCGAGTCAGATGGTGCTGAAGATACGGCACGAAGCGATCGAACACGTTGGGCGGCCGATCGAAGACGTCATCAGGCAAGGTAAATTCCTCGGCCACGAAATAGTCGTTGAGACCGTCGAAATAGACTCGCCGGTATCCCTTTCCGGCAAGGAATGGCGTGAGTTCATCGGGCCGACGCGTCGGCGACTCCGGATAGGTCGCCTCCGCCAGGATGAGCGTCGGGCGAAAGCGGGCCCAGTCGTTGGACCGCAGGACCTTGAGCTCGAAGCCCTCGACGTCGATCTTGAGCAGGTCGATGGGCGGCGGGCAGGCCTGCTCCAGGATGTTGCACAACGTGTCGGCTTCAACCTGATAATCGACGACGCGAAAGCCTTTGGCGGCCGCTCGGCGTGCCTCCTCAGGATCGCAGGTCGACAGCCCGGTGCCCACGACCTCATAAAAGGTAAGGTGGCCCGGCGTGTCCGAGATGGCGACGTTGAGGTTGCGGTCGCGCAGGCGTTCGGCCGCCAGTTCGCGAAAAAAGCCGGTGTTCGGCTCGACATTGATGCCGTGCCAGCCCCGGTCATACAGCGCCTTGGTATCATTCTCGTATGTTGGATGCGCGGCCCCCACATCGACGTAGAAGCCAGTCTTGCGGTCGGCGAAAAGCCGATGGATGAAAATGTCCTCGCGGTTGACACTGTAGGAGACAAAGCTCGGCGACTGGCTTAACTGCATGGTTAGTCGGGCTCGCGTGTGATTCTTGACTTGGCTTTAGTGGGCCAATAGATCCTGGAGACGTTGTATCTGCAACAGCGCCACGTTGATCCGGCTGTGGTTCTGTTGCAGGTGGGCACGTGCCTGGATGACCTTGCCCGCCGCGATGGCGGGCTGCTCAGCCAGGCGACGCATATGCCAGGCGGCATGCGCGACATCTGGTTTCGCCCAAACCTGGCCTGTCGCAAAAGGATAGTCTCCTTCGGGAACCGGTACGACGTGGTAGCCTACCGGATAGCCAGTCTGATTGGTAACAAATTCGCGAGTGGCGGAATAGTCTGTGGCGATCACCGGCTTGCCCAGCAGCATCGCCTCGGCAACGAGCAGGCCGAGACCTTCGCTGCGATGCAGCGAAATGATCCCGTCCATGGCGGCGATCAGGCCAAGCGTGTCCGGACGGCTGAGCGTCTCGTCGATCAGGAAGATGTCCGGATCGTCGTCGATCAGCTGCCGGAAGGCGCGGAGCTGATCCGGCACGTGGGACCCGTTCATGCATTTGAAAACCAGGCCGGCCTTTCCGTGCGTGGCGAAAGCCCTGCGAAACGCAGCGATCGCCGCGGCTGGATTCTTGCGCTCCATGAACGACAGGAAATCAAAGGCGTAGAAAAATAGAAAGCGTCGGTCCGGCAAGCCGAAACGCGCGCGTGGCAGCGGATTGGCTGGATCGATTTCAATCGCGACCGGCATGTAGATCACCGGGCGATCGACCCGCCCGGCGAGTGCTGTCTGAATAAACCGGCTTGGTGCCCAGATTTCGTCCATGCCAGCGAACGCAGTTATCCAGGGCTCCGGTAGGAGGGAAAGCTCCCAGAACGGGATGTTGATACGCAACGCGTTGGATGCCAGCCGAGGACCCATATGGGCGAGTACCGCGGGAAGCTGATCGGCGTTGATGTTGAATATTTCCACCGGTGCTGTGCCATGGTCGACCAGGTGGTCGGCAACGCCGCTATCGTTGCGCTTGGCCGCAACGCCCAGCGCAACGTCGACCCCCTCCACCGCAACGCCGCCCGCGGCCAGCGTGAGCAAGGTCTGGCGGCCGACTTCGCCGACGCCGCTGGCGGTGCGCAGATAACCGACCACCGTCACCCGGTGCGGCGCTGCCTCCCGCAGGTTGGGCGGCATCGACCCCAGGCGAGCGATGCGTCGGTGCCGCCCCAGCCGCACCGTGATCGGCTCGATCAGCTGCAGATCGAGCCCTAGTTCGATCGCCGCATGGATCACATACCAGTCGACCAGCTCACGCACATGCTCAGGCACGGAAAGATCGAGTCGGGTGTTCAGGTATGGCGACCGGTCGTAGATGAACTTCATAAAGTTGGTGACCATGTGGCTCGGATCGCGACGGGAAGCGCCAGGCCACGGCTCGTGCAGAAACGCCTCATAGGAAGCGAATGGATCGTCCGGCCAGAAACTGTGCCATTCGCGAAACATCTGGCGAATCAGCGGATGGATGACGGTGCCGGATGCGAAGCGTCCATAGGCATAAAGTGCACCGGGGATGGTGCCGTAGCCATGGCGAAGCAGCTTCTCCGAATATTCAGCCGTGATCTGGCGCAGTGCTTCCGACATCGGCGCAGCGTCGTTGACCGCATGCTTGGACAGGCGCGACGGCGTGTTCGGGTCAAAGCCGCTGTAGTGAAAGAAGGTGAGGGGCTGATCTCCGATGTGCCAGCCGCCTTCCGGACCCGCCAACTCACGCTGCGACAGGTTCCAATAGGCGACATTGAGCGACGGGTCGTGAACGATGCGGGACCCGGGGGCAAAGCCGGGCAGCAGGTCGATGAACTTCTGGTCGACGAACACGCCTTCGGTCTGGGCATTGATGCAGTGAAAGCGCAGGCGACGGGCCCACCAGGCGAGCAGGCGCTGAGACTCGTCACAGCGTCCAACGCCAAGAAAGCCGAGATTGTAGGTGCCGGCCCGCAGCATGGTGAAATCGTTGGGCTCGTCATGGCCTTCGGACGGCGCCAGAAGATGGGGTGTCAGAACGAACGAGGCGCCTTCCGCGAGCAACCCGATTACGCCGTCGAGCGGTCGAAAGATCTCTATGTCGGGATCGAAATACAACGCGGCATCGTAGCCGCGATCCCGCAGTAGATGTTGGAACATGAACGGCTTGACCGCGGTGTTCAGCTCCATGATGTCGTATCGGAAGGAGAACTCCGCGAAGCCCGCGATTGGGAGTTGGGCGGCAGGGATTACCGTCCAGTCGGGATTGTAGATTTCAGGTTCGTCCAGAAGCTGGTCGGCCAGGCAGATGAAAAGGTCGGCCCCGGGATGGTGGACCCGGGCGGACGCCAGCAGGACACCGGCGGCGGGTAGATAGTTGTTCGAACATATGGTGAAGATCGCCAACCGAGCTATTTCTGTCATGTCGCCCTCGCGCAATTTATCAGCCGATGTTGCCCACGAGCGATCCAACCCGATTGGCCGGGTGGGCGAGGCGCGCGCTGCACATACCATGCCAGCGTATCGCAGCCACAACCAGCCGTCAGAACAAGCCATCGCAACGAACGCCGTTTCCGACATAGTCCGCTCGCCAGGCGCCAGAAGGGACAGGGCCTCCGGCATTGCCGTGTCGTGGAGAAATTCAGCGCGAGCGATCCGGCGCACGTCCTGCCTGACCGCAAACGAAGCCGAAGCATCGTTTTAGAATTTCGCTGCCATAGGCCTCGAACGAAATTGCCGGGCAATCCGCCGGCCCGCCGCCAGGCTCGGCCGTTCCAGGACGAAATGCACGATGGTCGCCGCGGCCATCGTGACGACCAGTCCGACCAACACCGCCAGCCGAATGCCCCAGTTCGCCGCCACGACGTCAAAGGCCGCCCGACCGAGCACACCGTGGACCAGATAGACGGCAAAGCTGGTATCGGCCAGAAAGCGAACAACAGGTAACGGAGGAAGCTGCCTGTTCAGGCTGAACAGCACACAGAAGATCACACAGGAATAGATGAAGTTGATCAGGTAGGAATTCGTGACTGGCAGGAATGCCGTATGAATTGATGTGATCCCGTAAAGGACGGTCGCCAAACAGCCAACGAGCCAGAGCCCGGTCGCGGTCATACCGAGATTTCGACGGTAGCGGGAAAAATACAGGATCTGGCCAACGACGAGATAAGGCACATACGCCATGCTTGCCGCGAACAGAAAGAAATTGGGGCCAAAATTCCTGCTGAAGAAGATCACCAGCGTGGGTACGACAAGATTGATTGCAATCTTAAGACCATGCCCTCCGGTCCACAGGGTTGCTGCCACGAGCAGGTAGAAGATGACCTCGATGACCAGCGTCCATGCCACCCCCACGGTTATGACCTGGGGGGAGAAGAAGTAGTTAACGAGAGTCATGTTGCGCAGCAGGTCGCCAAGGCTGATCTCGGCCCGCAGCGTCGGGCTGAGAGCCGTTACCAGCAACACGAACACCGCCAGCATCGGAAATACCCTGAAAAACCTCTTGATCAGGAACTCGCCGACGTTCTCGCGCATGGCGACGTGGGTGATGATAAAGCCGCTGACCAGGAAGAATATCGCCACCGCCATCCAGCCGAAGTCCTGGATGATCCCGAGCGGCTGCGTAACATAGGTGCGGACCAGGCCGACGAAGCCCAGTTGCACGCCATGCTCCGCCGGCCATGCACAAAACAGGTGATCCCAGACCACCGCCCACGCTGCCATGGCGCGAAGGTAGTCAAGGAACACGAAACGATTCGCCGCCGGCTCGGCGGGTGGCTGAATGGAGGGTCGCGGGATGGTCGGGCCCGGATCAGGGCCCTTCGTGCATGCGGTCTCTGGCCCAGAATCGTTCATCGTCGCCACCATGCCGGCAGGACCGGCAAGTCCGTGGTGGCTTTCCGCTCGAAGATGATTGCGCGCCCTAACCGATCATGCCGTATCCGAGCTTCATCTTCTCGCTTCGCAGGCCAGTGACCGGCACAGCCTCGGCGGCAACGAACAGGCGCTCTCCCCACGCCTCATGCCGCTCCACGTCAAAGCCCGTGTCATGCAGCATATCTAGGACGCACAGACGGTTCGGCGCCCAGAAATTGGTGTAGTCCTCGGCCAGCGTGTTGCCCGCATAATACCGGGCCGCGGAGATATTCGGGCAGAAATTGTTCTCCGAATGGGTCTCGACGAAAAGCGACCCACGGCAGCAGCCACGGATCATGTGCAAGGCGCGGATCATGTCGGGCAGGTGGTAGAGCACGCCAAGGAATAGCACGATGTCGAACAGCCCGAGCTGCTTCTCCGCCAGCTCGTAGATGTTCATCTGGTGATACTCGATCTGAACCGCGTTGAGCTGCTCCATGACGTGGTAGCCATGATCCTGCTTGCGACGGTAGTCGATCGCGACCACGTTGGCGCCACGGCGGGCAAGCTCGAGCGCGAAGAACCCGTCAGATGTGCCGATATCCAGCACCCGCTTGCCGGCAAGGTCGGCCGGCGGCCGAATCTTATCCAGCAGGAACGCCGGCGAGTAGGAGCCGGGCGTGACCAGGCCCGGAAAGACCTCGAATTGATGGTGCCAGTGCGGCACGCCGGCGACCAGCCTCTTGGCTTCGTTCAAGTCCATGTCTGTCACATTCCCGGATGAGATTTTGAAGTTTGAACACCGTGCCGAACTATCGGCTCAGAAGCTGCTTGACCGCACGCAGCGGCCGTGTGACCCGCCAGGACGTCGAAGCATGGATATCCTCGATACGGCGGACGAGCTCCTCGCTCGACGCAGGCTCGGCGTCGGGCCGCAAGGCCTCCGCCTCTAACCGCGCGAACGGATCGCCGGGTTCGTGTTCGTGCCGCGCGCGGAATTCCCGGCGCATGACGGCCTCGATCCGCGCGCCTGACGCGAATGTTCCGTAGGCATACGGAATTTCGAGCGCGTGCCGATAGCCGTTCGCCATCACCCGGCTGGCATAGTGCTGCATAAGTGCCCGCAGCGCCGGCACGATGGCATCGCCTTGGAAGGCGCTGGTGTATTTCGACAGCCGATCCTGATTCTTCGGATCAAAGCCGCTGAAGTGAAAGAAACCAAGGCCGCTTCCGTCCACAAGCCACCCATCGGCGCTGTTCGTCAGCTGACGCTGCGCGAGATTCCAGTACGCGACGTTGTAGCAGGGGTCGCGCAGGATCGCGACCTTGTCGGCGAATCCAGGTACCAGGTCGACGAACTTCTGATCGACGAAAAGGCCATTGGCCTGGTCGCTGACGCATTGGTAGCGCAGGCGCCGGGCCCACCAGTCGAGGATCGCGGGAACCTCGACTGTGGCGCCGACCCCGAGGAAGCCAAGGTTGTAGATGCCCGCCCGCATGATGCCGACGTCGTCAGGGTCGCTGTCGCCCTCCGCTGGCCGCAGCAGATGAGGCGTCAGCAGGAACGAGGCACCCTCATCCAGCTTTCGCACGATGCTGTCCAGGGGCGCGAAAAGCTCGATATCGGGATCGAAATAGAGCACGGCGTCATGCCCGCGCCCAAGCAGATGACGGATCATGGACGGCTTGACCGCCGTGTTGAACTCCATCACGTCGTAGCGAAAGGCCAACTTGGTGAATTCGGGAATTTGGAGTTCCGCCGCCGGGACCACCTCGCAGGCGGCAGGATAGAAATCGGGCTCCGACACCGGCCTATCCGCGAGGCAGAGATACATCCGCGCGTTCGGATGGTGGCGATGAACGCTCTCCATCAACACCTTGGCCATCGGCACGTAGTTGTTCGAGCAGATGGTAAAGATCGCTAGGCTTTGAACGGCCATCGGGGACAGCATCCGAAATCGAGGTTGAGGCAAGCGTCGCGGTCGGTGAGCCAAATTTTCCAGTGGAGATACATCCAATCGCCATCATGCGTCGATGGCCGCGCGGCGATGGCGCGAAGCAGCCCGCCGAGCAGGCGCGTCCGGCGGTGGACGCTGCCCAGGGCATTGGCTAGACAGAGAATGTGGCGTCGGTCGAAACCTCCTACCTGGAACAAAGCCGTGTTGCGTCTCCGCATCCCCCGATTTACCAGCCGGGCGTCCACCACAGTCGTTGCCCCGATCCGGACGCCGGACCCGTCGCCGGCAAACCTAGGGCAGCTGGTCGAGCCCGATCGGCTCGCAGACCTGGAACCGCTCGTCAGAAGCCTTGAGGACCGCATCGGCATGGCCACGCGATGCCGTGACGCCGATCCCGTGCCGAAGGTCGCCGGCGCCGGGGCGCTGACCACAGCGGCGGGCCAGCCGATCCAGACAATGCATAACGGCATCCAGGTGGTCGCCGGCGGCTATCACGGCGCCTGGATGACCCGGCTGATCGAGCTCTGCCGCGGCCACCACGAACCGCAGGAGGAGCGCATCTTCCACGAGGTTGTCTCCCGCCTGCCGCCGGGCGGCACCATGATCGAGCTTGGCGGCTTCTGGGCCTACTATTCGATCTGGTTCCTGCGCGCTGCCGCCGGCCGCCGCGCCGTGCTGCTGGAGCCCGACCCGGCCCACATCGCGGTCGGCCAGGCCAATCTTGCGCTCAACCAGGTCACCGCCGGGTTCGTGCAGGGTTTTGCCGGCGACACGCCCGGCAGCCTCCAGGATTTCGAAACCGAGGATTCCGGCACGCTGCCGGTCCGCTGCTTTGACGTCTCTGGTTTGATGGCAACCCACGGCATCGACCATCTGACTATCCTGCACTGCGACACCCAGGGCGCCGAACTCGCCGTGCTGGAACAAGCGGCACCCCTGCTGCGCCAGCGCCGGATCGACTGGCTGTTCGTCTCCACCCACCACCACTCGATCAGCGGCGATCCGCTCACCCATCAGCGATGCTTGGCCTTGCTGCGCTCGCTCGGCGCCGAGATCGAGGCCGAGCACGATGTCCAGGAAAGTTTTTCCGGCGACGGCCTGATCTGCGCCAGGTTCTGCCCACAGCCGCCGACGTGGAAACCGGTGATTCTCAGCCACAACCGCAGTTCCGAGTCGCTGTTCCGCCATCCGCTCTTCGATCTTGCCGCCGCCGGGAAA
>JAYTTA010000246.1:0-1829 GCA_043745345.1 Acetobacteraceae bacterium
CCGTTGACACCATCGGGCGGCCGGCCGGTAATCCGTGTTGGGAGCCGGAAGGGATGCGTCGCATGAACCATCAGATGCAGGATTTCACGCGCTTGGACCCGGTAGCCGGCCCGGTGGCGCTGGCGGCCGGGCTTGGACCCGCGATCGATGACGCGGCCGACGAGATCGAGCGCACGCGGCGGCTGCCGAAAATGCTGCTCGATGCGGTGCATGACGCCCGCCTGTGCCGGATGCTGCTGCCGCGGTCGGCCGGCGGCGACGAGGTCGAGCCGTGGGTCTATCTGCGCGCGATCGAGGCGCTTGGCCGGCACGATGCCTCGGTGGCGTGGAACCTGTTTGTCGCAAATTCTTCCGCGCTAATCGCGGCGTTCGTGCCGATCGAGGCCGCGCGGGCGATCTATGCCGATCCGCGCGCGGTGATTGCCTGGGGACCGCCGAACGCCAACACGGCGCGCGCCGTGCCGGGCGGCTATGTGGTGACCGGACAGTGGGAGTTCGCCAGCGGCTGCCGCGCGGCTACTTTTATGGGCGCGCATTGCCAGGTGGTGGAGCCGGATGGCTCGCGCCGGTTGAACGCGGCCGGCCGACCGACGGTGCGAACGCTGCTGTTCCCCGTGAACGACGCCATCCGTGAGGACACCTGGAACCCGATCGGCCTGCGCGGTACTGCCAGCGACAGCTACTCTGTTTCCGACGTCTTTGTTGCCGAAGCGTTTTCCGGCACTCGGGAGGATCCCACCCTGCGGCAGGAACCAGGCCGGCTATACGCATTTCCGATGCAAGGCATCTATGCGGTCGGAGTCGCCGGCGTCGCCATGGGTGTGGCCCAGGCGATGCTGGACGCGTTCTTCGAGCTCGCGGGCGGAAAAGTGCCGCGCGGCCAAGTCCGATTGGCCGAGAGTTCGACCGTGCAGGCGGAGTTTGCACGCAGCACGGCCAGGCTCGGTTCGGCGCGGGCCTGGCTGATCGAGACGCTGAAGGATATCTGGGAAACCGCCGAGGATGTCGCCCCGATCGATATCCCGTCGCGCGCCCGGGTGCGGCTGGCCTGCGCGCACGCGATCCAGACTGCGTCCGACGTCGCCGATTACGCGTTCAAGGCCGCTGGCACCGATGCAATCTTTCCCGGCAGCCGGTTCGAGCGGCGGTTCCGCGATATTCATACGCTGACCCAGCAAATCCAGTCCCGAACCGCGCATTTCGAGGCGGCGGGCGGGGTGATGTTCGGCATCGTGCCTTCGAGTGGGTTTCTGTAGGTCCATATCCTGGCACCGCATCAACCCTGCGCGGTGGGCCGGACAATGATCTCGCGGACATCGACATCGGCTGGCTGCTCGGTCGCGAACGCGATGGCACGGCGATCGCCGCGGGCGGCATCGCGAACTTTGCCATCAAGACGATGGTCTGCGCCTTCAGTTCCGGATGTGCCATCGGGTCGGCGAAGTTGGTCCGGGTGAAATCACGGTGACGCGCAGCTTGTGGCCGGCTTCGTGACACAGGCCCGCGGAGATGGTGCGAACGGCGAATTTGGTGCCAGCATAGACCGCCATGTTCGGCACGATGCGATGCGCCGCCGTGGAGGCGGTGTTGATGAAATGTCCGAAGCCCTGGCTGCGGAACACCGGCAAGGCGGCAGCGATGCCAGGTTGGCGAGTGCCGCAACATCGGCGCCAGCGACTTCGACTACGAAATCGTCATGCAGAGGGCGGATCTGGATGCTCATGCCGGATGCTTCCGGTGATGTGCTCACGGTCGCGTTTTTCCAGGAACGATAGCCCAGAGACGGTGCGCAGGCGATTGAAATGCCCCCTGCGGATGATCACATCCAA